>SHZH01000029.1 GCA_009692385.1 Gammaproteobacteria bacterium
CCACTCCATTTCGAGCACCCGATATTATTAATGTCCAACAACTCGCTAAAGATCATATACTGGGCGCGGCGGCTAATATGTCGGATCTACCCTTAGCCAGTTTGGGTATTACGCTAAAGGGTATTTTTTTCGACAGTCAAAATCAGGCGACTGCCGTGGTGGCACAAAATAATGGTGGGACGACAAATTACCATGCCGGTGATCAACTCGCACCCAACATTATCATTGTTAAAATTTTACCGACCAGTGTGGTGATCCGCCACAACAATAACCTAGAAAAATTGGCAATGCCGATCAAACCGATCGAATTTTCACAAACACAACAGAACCCTAGTTTGTGGAATAATTAAATTTATTTCCTTTCATATCAATAACGGTAAGCACCATTCACACTAGTATCATCACGGATGCGAGTGGCATAGTAGTAATTTGGGATACAGGGATAACTTCGATCGCAGAAGAAAAATTGTTGACCGAAAAAGAATTTAATGATTAGCTGATTTTTTAGCTCGTTGCTAAAATCAGTACTACTTTTGCTAAACCCGCATCGCCGGTTTTTTGCACATCGATTTGCACCACGGCGATGCGGGATTGTTGCCATTGTTGTGCTAACCACAGCATTAAATCATCGAAGGAAACAGAATTAAAACTGACGCGCACCGAACTGGCATCGGATTGACTGATCTCGGTGACACTGTTAGCAAACTGACTTTGTTTTAATCGCATATCCACCGTCGCCAATAAATTAGTTGACGTTACCGGTTGTACTACGCCACTCTTGGCGGATAAACCTTGCAATAGAGGCACGCGAGGAGTGAGCCACTGCGCTAAGGCCTGCTGCTGCCGCACTTGGATTTTTAAATTAGTCACCGCTGAATTGATCGGCGAAATTACAACCAAGTAAATAATCAAAAATACTGCGATGATGGCACCAAGGGCTAGATATAATTGTTCGCGTACCGCACGAGCATCCCACCATAAACGTAATTTGTTCATGAGGTACCTCCTGTAATAACAAGTTGCGCCGTCACTGTTTGCGTCTGAGATTGTCCTTGGGATTGTCCTTGGGTTTGTCCTTGGGTTTGTCCTTGGGTTTGCGCATTTTGTTGTTGCACTTGCAGACGAGGCAAACCGGTTTTTTGCAAGGCTTGCACAAATGTGGAAAGCGTTTGGAAATTAGGTGCAGTAACCGCTAATGTTAACGTGGTGTCATGATAATTAATTGTGTTGATCTTAACGCTGTGATTTTGTTGCGCGAGTTGTCGACCGACTTGCGCTAACAAGCTTAAAAAGGGACCCCCAGCGGCCGCACTTTGGGCATCTTTTAACGCACGTTGCACGCGCAATTGGGGATCAACCACATCGCTTGCTTTCGGAAACGCTTGACGATACAGCGCATTAACGTGCGTTTGCGCTTTATTCAAACGATATTTGAATACGAAATATTGAGTGATATTGCCAATCAACCATAAGACAAACCAACAGACTAATAAAATTGCGACTGTTTTTAACCAGAAATTTTTCTTATCACTGTCTCGCGTGCGACTAAACTCTGCCTGTAATAAATTAATCGGCACGGCTTGCTGACTGCTCGCACTAAAAATTTTCATGCAAAATTCAGGTTCGGCAGCCATCTTGATCACAACGGGTAATTGCGCTAACTGATCGGGAGCATCCGTCTCAAATTGCTCGTTGCCATCGTCGTAATCAATTTGAATGGTAGCAGGTAAATCGGCAGTACCCGCATTAATACTTAAGCGCAATAATTCTGCCAATTGGTCACGATTAACATTCATACCTTGTTGCGCCGTTTGGCGGACTAAAGCACGGTCGCCATCAACATAAACATGCCAGCAGTTTTCAATCACCGTAATGGCTAAAAAATCTGGCAGCACAACGGTGGGCTCGAATTGCCAATGTTGACACTGCTCTAACCAGGTTTGTAATAAGGTTTTCTTCACCACGGCAACTAAAACATTACCATCGCTGTTTTGTTTACCCATGGCAAAATGCAACTCATCAACATTTTCAATCAGTTGCTCTTCTAAAGCGAATGGCACGGCACGACGTAACTGTGCCGCGGAAGTTTTGGGTAAATGGGCCGTGATTAATAACACCGACTCACCGGGTACCAGTAAAGTCGTGGGTAATTCGCGAGGTAAATGAGGAAGTTGATCGGCGTGAAATGCTGCGCCAGCCTGTTCAATATCGCCCGCCGCATTGATTACCGCGTAATCAATATGATTTTCGTCAACCATTCTAATGTAAAGCTGCGCACTCATTTATAAACTTGATCCCTATAAACTTGATCCTAGGTAAAGTGTGGTGATCGTCTGACGATTCACACCAAATTGCAAAATACTGTACCACTGATATTGTAAATGATCTCGGGTAATGGTGATATGGGCTAAGTAATATTTATCTATCGCTTGAGCACTAATGATCTGTGCTAGATAAGGAGTTTGCGCAGCATAGGGTGCCACACTCGGAAGTCCTAAAAAGAGGCCCGCATTGGTAAAACTACCATTATTGCGTCGATAATCCAGCGCACTCGTCGCGGCATTCTCATCCTTGCTTAATAAGGCTGCGAGCACGAATTCAGGGGCCGCATTGATATTAATCGCTGTATTGCTATCGGGTACCGCGATTAAATAGGGAATTAACGTTTGATAGATTTTTGCGGTAATGCCATCGACTAAGCGTAATTGACTTGGACTGACGATATAATTAGCACGGCCCGGCTGCATGTTATTATTAAATAACTCTTTTTGGACATTCTGTAAAATAGTTTTAGCTTGATCAGCTGAAATATTGTCATCGGCCATTTGCAGCAAATTCATAAAAATAAAACCGTAGTTAGAAATGGGTTGTGCTAAATTGTTAAGATTAAAACGCATCCCCGCGGGTGAAAATTCGATCGTTAGTTCACTATTATCCGTTAAGGTGGTGTGCAGGGTTTGTGGCCACGTCGGCATTTTAGCGTTTTGCTGGAAATCTTTATTAATTTGCTGTAAGCGCGTTATGATCCAGGGGCCGGTATAGGCCAGATCCAAATTGGCTTGATCGGCATTGAGCGTAAATTCCGTACGTTTAATCGCAATTTCTTCACCCGTAATTAAAGCCGCCGCGATGGCAGCAACGATGGCGACGACGAGTAAAGCCATGATCAATGCCGCACCACGTTGTGTTTTCATAACCATGGCTCCCCAAATTGTCTGGATGGATTTTGTGCATTCACCACAAAAATTCGTGTGACTTCACCCCAGCTATCAATTTTCAGCGTAACTTCTACTGCGCGTGGTAACGGCATATCACCATACATCGAGGCATTGGGCCACACTTCCGTCCAGTTGTTCGCTGCAAAATTCGTAGTGCCACTGAGAAAACGCCATTGCAAACGGGTGACACCCGTCAGTAAAACTCGCGTATATATTTGCGTATCACTGGTGCGATTTAAAGTCGACCAAGTAGTCCGAATTAGTTTGCCCCCTTCCCAGCTGTAACCAACGCGTAATAACGTAGTACGCGGTGCACTTAATGGATTCGCGACACCTCCACGCGTAAATTCAAGTAGTTGTGAATTATCAGGATGCAAAAATACGGGAACCATTTCTGCAGCATCACGGCCAATGATGGGTTGATCCACAATATTTTGGATATCACTGTTTAATAACGTTAAAGCGAACTCTAAATTTTGTAAACGGATCGCATTTCTTTCCAGATGATTTTTAGTAGTGATCGCGCTTTCTAAGCCGCGCAACATGACGACGGAAATAATACCGACAATAAATACCGCGACCAAAATTTCGATTAAAGTAAAACCGCGGTGCTTATTGGTGCGCATAAATACTCATTTCGTACGGTGAAGCCGGTGGTAAGTACACATAAGTTTGCAAGGTTTCCATCGACTGCTGTTTGCTATTGAAGACTTGCACGCTAATTTGGCGCATCGGCAGATCCGGCACATTTTGTGCCTGCATTTTCCACGTCCACGTTTGATTTAACATCAACTCTTGTCCGGTCTGCATGGCACCCCCACTTTCTGGAGTGAGAATGACACCAAGTTTGGCACGGGCTAATACATTTAACGCGACCCAGTGGGCAATATTTTTATCTTGAATGCGTTGTGCATCACGAATGCCCAGACTTAAACTGCGCGTAATAGCGACTAAAGCAATACCTAATACCATGACCGCAACCAATACTTCGATCAGGGTGAAGCCTGATTGTCCAGATCCTTTAGTGTAAATCGATTGTGCCATCAAGCTTCCCTTCCAGCGTAAATTTATTCAGATGTAAAATAAACGGAGTGACACCCCCACTGGGATCAAACATAATATTTGGTTGCGGTGGAAAATCATTAGCAATCAACACATTTGGCGTTGGTGGTAAATCTAACTGGACACTTAAAAAACTCGGCCATTTTTGAAACGTAAACGGTGCCGGTGTCGTCATTACTTGCCAAGTGCTCGTACCATCTGCTTGCGTGTTCAATTGGTAGAATTGATAACCTTGTTGGCTCACCGCGAAACCAATCGAAACACTTTGCACCACCGCTTTTTCTTCAGCGGTCAACAAACGAGCACGCAAAATATTAGCCGTAGTCCGCGCATCTTGACCCCGTGGAAATTTATTAATAGCGAGAGTCGCAGCAGCGACAACGATCCCGATGATAACGAGTACTACGAGGATCTCGATTAAGGTGAAGCCATTTTTTTTCATAATTTATTGCCACTCATTCGGTACAGCAATCGCTATTTGACATGTCGATATTTTGATAACTTATCTAAGGCACTTAACGAAAAGGGTTTGTTCAATATGCCGTCAAAAAGCTTAATGTCATCGCCTTCCAAATGCTCGTGCGCGCTCAATGCGATGAGCTGTGTAGGGGGTTCTTGGTTTGCGGCTTGTAATTTTCTGAATTGTCGCGCAAGCGCGAAACCATCAGTATCCGGCAGGCCAATATCTAACAACGCTACATCATACGATTGATCCGTAAATTTTTCTAATGCGATGCGCCCCGTCGGCGCAATATCCACTTCATAACCCTGTGAGCGTAAAACAGTCGCCGCCGCATGCGCAGCAACGGTTTGATCTTCGACTAATAATACTTTCAGTGAAGTGAGAGTAGTAGGTACTGAATGATGTTCAGTGATCGTGTTTGGTGAAGTGATAGGGACATTTGATAATTCAAACGGCAAGAGGCAGGTAAACACAGAACCTCGTTCGATATTATTAGCCACGGTAATTTCACCACCCAATTGCTGGCATAATTCTTTGACCTCATGCAATCCTAACCCCATGCCCGTATATTTACCTTCATAGGCTGCTTCTAAGCGAGTGAATTTCTCAAAAATTTCTTCGCGTTTTTCGGGCGGAATACCAATCCCCGTATCGCTGACTGAAATAGCCAATATCACTTTTTCAGCCTGCTGTTTCACTAACGAAACAGTAACTCGGATCTCACCTTCGTGCGTAAATTTCACTGCATTACCTAATAAATTAATGATGATCCGTTGTAAACAAGCGACATCACTTTGCACGTTCGTAGGGAGAGCAGTGGGATAATGCATGGTTAACTGCAGCCCTTTGTTAAGAGTTACCGGTTTGATCGTCAGCAATGCATCGTTGATTAATTTTTCAAGATCGAATGGCTTGTTTTCTAAGGCTAATGCGTGCTCACCTCTACGTGAGTGTTCTAGGACCGTGTTCATGTAGTCCAGCAACACTTGTGCTGATTGCGCAATACATTCCAAATTTTCTTTTTTGGCTGGATCAGTTTCTTGCGTCGCCATCCATTCTGACAAGGTTAATAACCCTGAAAAAGGAGTCCGTAAATCATGCCGCATATTTCGTAGAAAGGATTCTTTTGCTTCATTGGCTGCTTGGGCTTTTTCTTTGGCTGCTTTCAGTTCAGTGATATCGATTGAAATACCGACCATGCCGACAACTTGCTCATTGCTGTTTTTAATGGGCACTTTACTGGAAAGAAATGTTGCAGTTGTTCCATCGAGTAAGTTTGCAGGTTCTTCCGTGACAATTGTTTCTCCTCTTTCAAATACCTGCTCATTCACTGAATCAATAATATTTGGTATCACAAATCCAGGAATATCTACATTACGCTTTCCAACAATTTCTTGTCGAGATTTTAAACCTACTACTTTTGCAGCGTTATTATTACAACCTAAGTAAATCCCATTTCGATCTAACCAATATACGTTACCTGGCATAACCGCCATAATATCATCGAGAAATTTCAAGCGTTTTTCCGTTTCTTTTTTCGCTTCGGTAATATCAAATGAAATTCCCAACAAACCAATGATATTGTGTTGCTTATCTCTAAGAGGTAATTTATTTGACAAATACAATCTAGTTGAACCATTAAGCAATGTCCCCGGCTCTTCAAGTACATTTTGTTTCCCCGTCTCCATCACCCTTTGATTCACGCGCTCAAGCTCAGCAGCTAATGTTGGATCTTTTTCATTCCAAGGAAGATCTTTATTTCGTTTTCCCACAATTTCATGTCTTGAAGACAATCCAGCAGTGCGTGCTTGATTATCATTACAACCTAGATACACATTATTTTTGTCTAACCAATACACATGACCAGGCATCGCTGCGATTAAATTCTCTAAAAATTCAACACGCGCTTCCAGCGATTGCTCATTGGATGTATTTGTTAATGAATTTGGATGTTTTCGATACCATAAAATCAATCCCACTACAGAACCGCAGGTAATAATACTTAACAAATATCCAAATAACAACAAATAATCTGCAATAATTAAAGCGTGAAAAATTATCGCTAACTGAATCAGTAAAAAGCCTAGAAAAGTGAAAAGTGATACGCCCTTAGCTGATTTTTCTTTAATAATGCAAATAATTTGTGGCAAAAATAGCAATGCATTTGCAAACAACGCTAAACCAAAAACCAACTCTATTAAGTTCTTTATTATTGCCATATATGCACCCGTCGATTAAGATGCCATTTGTTGGCTATCCTGTTTATTTAAATTTTCTAAAAGATGAAATTTTTGCGGTAATATTAATCGTTCTGTATTGTGAAACTTTAGTCTTAAGGGATGTAACAAATCCAAATTTTTTTCAAAAATAAATCTGGCTCTAGTTCCTTGGATAGCTTCATTATGAGGATTGGGATAGATTTCATATTCACATCCTAGATCTGTCCATAAAGAAAATACTACACATTCTTCTATGATATATTCAAAACAAAGTTGGCTTACTTCATCTAAATCAATATTTGCTTGATTCACAAAACATCTTGAGTATTTATCTAAATATTTAGTTATTGCCATATCAAAAGTGTTTTTGTACGAGGGGTCTTCATCGATAAGAGTACTTAACTGATTCTTTTGCTTATTGAATAATTTGTGATTCAACCATTCATTCCAACGAGAAATCCGTATCGGCATAAGTCTTTTAATGTATTCTTTATTACGTTCAAGCCACAGATCACCTTCTTTTTCGGCAAGCTGATATAAAAGATCTAATGACAAACCCGTATTTAGTGCCATAGTATAATGCTGCAAGGTATCACAAACGACAAGAGTACATGATTGAAAACTGGAACGAATTAATTCCACTGTCGCAGCAAATTTTTCACCTTCGTGATATTCCTGACCAACACTGATGGTAAGTAGACAAGAGGATTTTTTAAACTTGGCTTTGTCTTGTTCAGTAACACCTTTGAAACTTGTTCGAATATTTCCCATAATAATTCCCCATGAAAATCAGAACTCAAATTGTAGCAAAAGCTACTTAAAATAGACACGGATTTTATTTTTGATATTATATAACCTTTGGGAAACTCAACACAAACTCAATACAATCAGCATCAACGCAATTCGCGCTAATATCACCACCAAAGCTCTGCATCGTAAATTTGCAAAAAGCCAGTCCTATGCCCGTGCCTTCTTGCTTGGCCGTCTTGAACCCTTCAAACAAACGAAAAATAATTTCGTTGGTCACGCTGCCAGCGGTGTCTTTAAATCGTAAAAGGCTCATATCATCATTGAGTTCGCTAGTAATAAAGATCTTACCTTTTCCGTGCTTTTTAATTTCGATAAAGCGCATTTTTGAGAAGATTAAAAATCACGCGATAAAATAATACCGGATTTGCTGAAAATATAAAATCGTTATTTGACTTAAACTCAACACATTCTTTTTCATCGCCTTCAAAAGGGTAATACTGGATCGCTTTGTTGATACAACTATTGATACGGCATGAAATGAGATCATCTCGTGATTGTGAGCCGCTAACAACATAGCTAATGGTTTTTAAGTCATCGTCAATGAATGTATTCATTTCGTCGAGCTGTGCGAGTAATTTTAGGACTTACGATACTGCCATTTTTATTAGTGTAAGGTCTTCACTTCGTCTGCTGGTAATTTTGTAGCTTTGGCCAAAATTTCCTCACTCATACCCATCGCCAACATACTACGAGCAATGTCAAGCTGGGTTTGATGAGTACCTTGCTGCATACCTTCTTGTTTTAAACTTTCTGCAATAGTCATTATCTCTTCCCCCTTATCAGGTATTTTATCAGCGATAAGCCTAAAGACCAAAATTTATTTGCGGATCAGCTGGCGCAAGGCATCATGCACTTTATTAAGCATTTTAGCGGATACTTTCTTTTGCGCTTCGAGTTTGCTGATATACGCTTGAGAAACATCCATTGCAGTAGCTAATGCTTCTTGGGTCACATGAACTTTCATACGCGCTAAGGCGACTGGATTATCGATGTAATCCTCTAAAACAAAAGGCACATAATCAGGATCTTGGGCAACTAATTCCGCTTGCAGTTTTAGCGATAGTTTTTCATAAATAAAGATCGGCAATAATACAAATTCCGGCGCGCCAGAAGTTGATTTAATTACTTGTAAGTTCATTTATATACATCTCCTCGTGGTTTTATTCTTTCGATGAAAATAATTTTCAGTACATCTTCTCGATCAAAGATGATACGCCAATCGCCAACACGTAAACGATAATAAGGCTCACCTATTAATCGCTTTACGTCCAGCGTAGGATCATCAGGGTTATGACCCAGATCATTGATCTTATCGATGATCTTCGCCCTTACGTTTCGTGGCATACTTTCAAGCTTTTTCTTCGCTTGCTTTTTAATTCTAATGGCATATTCCATTTGAACACTCCTGAATTATAACTTATATTTTATTATATGCAACAACTGTTATCGCTAATCGCCATTAACCTTATATTCATTGTTGCAATCAAATACTCAATAAATTAGGACTTACGCAAAAAGATGAGATGCGAGGCGCAACTGAGCGAAAATACCGGAATGTATATATACATACATGAGGATTTTGAGCGAGTTTGCAACACTTGACCGACACGCTCATTCATCATGCCGCGGCAACTTGGCGAGTTGAATGATACACAGGGATAATAATGGCAGCGTAATGCCATGATCTGCGCTAAGGCTCCCCCCAATGAATGTCCCGTGAAACGAATGTCTGTTTCGTGTAATGTTGGAAAATGTTGTTCAAGATAGTCGATGGCAAGATGGGTGAATTCAGCAACATCGGCGACATAAGCGGGTAAATGATTGTGCCAATTGGTGCCTATTGCAGCAGAATACCAGGATAATACATCGGTGATGATGTTATTGAAATTTGATGGCATTGTGCCACGCATGGCAATGACTGCATCGGTTGCTTCGCCATTAGAAAATTTGATGTACAGTGCAGCGAAAAAATTGTTAGCGGAGTTAGTGTGGGGATCTACGTCTTGAATAATTTTCCAGCCGTCCACTGTTTTTCGATCTTTTAAATTTTCAGATTTGAAAAAAGCAAATTTTTCTTCCATATAATTATTTGTATTGGGTTGATAAACATGTCCGGAAATTGCGGCATATTCACGTATTCGTATCATTTTTTGCACTCCGATAATAATTAAACTCTAAGATGTGATTTTTAAAATTTGGAACAGATTTGTTTTCCACAACAACATTATTACTGCTCGATAGAGTAAAACATTCAGTTTCTGAACAACCTGTGTTTATATATTCTTTGTAGATTTCTACGATTTCCTTTTTGTCGCTTGAAAACCATACCGCGGATGAAAAATGGTCAAGATTAGTTGATCCTGAATCATTGTAATTCGCCCACGAAATTTTCCATCCACACACTCCAGGCAAATACTTATCCATGGGTAATTGATAACTAAAATGTCCGGTCGTGTCAGGTTGTACGTAGGTATACTGCACTTGCTGGCGTGGCGCGGATACACCTTCTAGCGGATTGATATCTTTTTCGCATGCAGGATTGGTGGTGGTGTAAACAGTGAGAATGATAAGCTTAACAAGATGATTTAACGAAGGATCGATAAAACCTTTGTAAGTAATAAAATAGTTCGGATGCGGATCTAACACCGGCTGAAACTTCGGATCTTCTTTCGGCGGCTGACTACAGCTACAAAGCAGAACGGTAAGTAAGCTTAAAATAACGATCGGTGATCTCATTAAACGTACCTTATTACAATTTTTGTGTTTTAGCGAGATCATATCCTGCATGATCAGAAGTCACTATTTTTCCGGTGTGATCTTTTTGTATATAAGTTTGTTGCAGCTTGGCATAATTCAGTTTTAATGACTCAAACGGGATCATGCCTTCGTAAGCATGCAGGTGATGGTGTGTAAACAACACTTCATTTAATACGAGTTTGTAATACGGCTGATTGACGTGATCACACAAATGGATCTCGACTTCGGGAGTAGCTTGATCGCCGATGCTTTTACTGAACAAGGCATTGCTGCTAGCATCCAACGTTTTGCGAATGCGTAACTCTTTGAAAGAAGGTGGCGAATTCACGCGATCATTCATATTACCCACTTTGAGGCGATGTCCACTTTGTGACTCATTTCAAGTCAAAACTATTATTTTTTGGAAAACTCATTATAAACTCAATGCAGTCACCTTCGACACGATGGCACGTTATATCACCACCAAAACTACGCATACCCAGCTGGCAAAATGCCAGTCCAATCCCTGTGCCTTGTTCTTTAGTTGTTGTGAATCCCTCGAACAAATTAGCCACAGTTTCTTGTGCTACACCCCCTGCGGTATCTTTAACGCGCAAAATATTAAATGTCTCGCCTAATTCAGTCGTGATGAAAATGGCTCCTTTCTGGTTTTTACGGGTAAAATTTAGGAGTCAGTTGCACTTATTACTTGAACTCAGGGTTGTGGATCGAGTGAACTTATGACTATAACAGCTAACTCACTTTCCGTTTCACTTAACTACTGAGTTGCACTTATTACTTGAATTCAGGTAACATAATAATCGATATGCTTTTCTTTATAAGCGTCATAAAGAGGCGCTTTGACCGAAGAAAAACACTTCGCCTCTAATAATATTTAAATAAAAATAATTAATATTCATCTTTTACGATGCCATCCAGTTTCCGATCTCCGCATTACCAGCGGTACCGCCTGGTTGACCCGTCGGACCATACGTGAAAATATCTACTTCGCCATGTTCGCCCGGATTTAAATAGTGGTATGGACGACTCCACGGATCGGTCGGCTTGCGTGATAAATAGGCTTGCCAGTTATTAGGCACTGGCGGCGTGCTGGGCTTGGTCACTAAGGCATCTAAACCTTGATCGGTGGTTGGATAAAAACCATTATCTAATTTATACATATCCAAGGCGCTCTGAATCGACGCCAGATCTTGATGGACGCGCACAATCCGCGCTTGATCCGGACGTTTCATAATTTGCGGTACGATGATCGCGCCTAAAATGCCGATGATCACCACCACCACTAAAATTTCAATTAAAGTGAAACCGCGCGCGTTTCTAATTGTTTGTTTTGTTATGTTCATATATCGCAAGTCCGATTGTGTTTTAATTTAGCTATTATAAAGGCATGGGATGGAAATACAATAAGCATTTTTTATTTTTTTGATCGTGCAGTGTCATACAGTTTCGACCACACTTTGGCGGCAGTGGGAGGTGATGCAAGGCGGGGTATGATGGGTATATATACCTGAGGATTTTGAGCGAGTTTGCAACAAAGCAGATTGCTTTTTGCGTAAGTCCTATTTAGGTCATTTATTGCGAACGTGGTTGTACCGTTACCAAACCAACACCCGATTGCACGACCGTATGAGCAATCAAAATACTTTTCAGAATGCTAGATGGCGTGGGTTGCTCGGTTGTCGCCGCAGCGCCTTGCCAGCCTATATTCGGAACTAGACCTTTATGGTGTATTTTATGCGATGGATCAGTACCGTGTCCCACGCTCGCTGATAAGAGCAAACCAAAAAATAGACAACCGATAGCACTCATTGCCAGGTAAAAACTTGTATTGGGCGCAAGTGCATAGTCACGAAAATCTGGATAAGAAGCACTTGATGTTTCAAATCTTTCAAAAACGATAGAAGCTAATACGACTGGGAGGAGGACCAACGGCGCGCAAAAAATGCAGATTCCTCCACAGTTTACTGCAAATTTTTCGTTTTTCTTTTGAGTCTGGCAGTGCGTACATTGATCATCATCGTGTCGCATCAACCGGTTAAGTCTGGCTATATAGTCATTAATTTGTTTATCGCTATAGAGTTGTGTAATTTTTTGCTGGATAGTTTGGGTTATTTTTTTTGCATCCGGGCATATTTTAGCGGGATCGTCAGATGCTAAATAGGCGGTTAGCAAGGTCGACATCGCTCGGTTGATACGAGCAGATTCGCGTTGTAATGGTTGCCCTGTGATCGGTGACGCCCAATTCTTTTCCAAAGCGTTTACAAACGTTGCTAAATCATAAGTGGCGCCATCGCTGGCAACGACCGGTAGAGCAATGACTCTATTTTCAAAAGTGTTGGGGCCCGATGCGGGGATATAAGGTTGTAAAAATAATCCCGAGACATTTCCGAATTCATAGGCTGCTGTCGGGAGGATTTTCTCATAATAGTGGGGTAACGTACTCCATTGTTCGGGACTCGCTAGTTCCGCTAATTTTTGTGCTGCAATAGAGAGGTTAGATTCACCCAGTTGTCCGTAGTTTAAATCCTCAATACGCAGCAACTGATGTTTAGCAAATATTAAAAATGCTGTCTTTGCCCAATAGTCTTCTTTGCGCATAACATTGGCTACGAGTCGAAGATCTTCATTCGGCGAAATGGGGTGTTGTATCTTCACTCCAGGTGAGGTGCGCATCAATTGTAGTAAAGCTGAGCTGAAGTAGGTAGAAACACTATGACCCCCATTATAAAATCGCAAATCATCAATTTGGATGCTGTACGAGATAGGGCATTTATAAGCTTCACTAATAATATCGGTTAACTGTTCTTTAGTTAGGGGCATCGTTCCACCTATAATTTTTTTTATTGTTTATTTATTATTTATTATTTGCAGATAGCGTCTTTCGATAAACCTTGCGCTAATAATTTTTGAGCAATCTCTTTTTTTTGTTTAGTAGTATTGAGTCCGATTACTTAGATCCTAATGCACCAACTGGTCCATATTAAAGATCGGCAACAAGATCGCCAATACAATAAATAATACTATACTACCCATCACTAAAATCATCAAGGGCTCAAATAAAGCCAAGATCACATTGATCATCCGCTCCACTTGTTGTTCTTGCGTATGTGCGCTACGTTGCAACATTGGCTCCAATCGCCCGGTGTTTTCACCACTCGCAATCAAGTAAATACTCATCGGTGGAAAATAACCGGTCTGCTTTAATGCCCGATGAATGGCCACGCCTTCGCGTACTTGACGCGTGGCGATCAATAACGATTCTTTAATGGGCGTGTTGGTTACAATATCACTGCCGATCCGCATCGCTTCTAAGACTGATACGCCCGCCGACGTTAAAATGGCAAAGGTATGCGCAAAGCGTGCGGTATTGACCAAGCGGATCGCTTTCCCAAATAAGGGTAATTTTAATAACCAACGATCCATTCGCGCTTTAAATAGCGGCCGCCGCAAAGCCCGAATAAACAGTACCACTGCAGCAATGATCACGATGACTAAATATAAACCAAAACTCTGTAAAAATTGGCTTAAAGCTAATAAAATTTGGGTCGCCACCGGCAAGGCTTGGCCGCTTTGTTGAAACACGGTGATCATTTTCGGCACGACAAAGGCCAATAAAAAGCTGACGATACCAATCGCGGCACAAATGATCACGCTAGGATAAATTAACGCTTGGATTATTTTTTGACGAACTTCTTGACGACGTTCTGTAAACTCAGCCAGTCGCTCGAGCACTTTATCGAGATGCCCCGTTTTTTCACCTGCAGCGACAGTCGCCCGATATAAATTATTAAATACGTGCGGAAATTCTGCCAAGCCAGTTGCCAAGCTATGTCCTTCTAACACTTTAGCACGTACCGCTAACAACATACTTTTCCCACGTTGTTTTTCGGCTTGTTCGGCAATGCTCTGCAATGTTTCATCAAGTGGAATACCCGCTTGCAACATCGTGGCCAGTTGTCGCGTTAATAAGGCGAGTTCGGCGACGGAGACTCGGGTACGACGCAAATTAAAATAACCGACTTTAGTTTGTGAAGCTTCACTGACATAACGTAAGTCGATGGGTGTTAAACCTTGTTGGCGTAATTGTTGACGTGCGGTTTTTTCATTATCAGCCTGCACCACACCTTTGCGATTTTTACCGGAGGCATCTAACGCTGTGTAGTTATAAGCGCCCATTACTAAATATCCACATTGGTAACACGCAATACTTCTTCTAGCGTCGTTTCACCTAATAAGACTTTACGTAGACCATCTTGTTGAATGCTGGGCCAACGCTCACGTGCATAATGATCGAGCACATGTTCACCGACTTTATCGTGGATCATGACGCGCAATGCTTCGTCAATCGGTAACATTTCATAAATACCGGTACGGCCACGATAGCCGGTAAATCCGCAGTGCTCGCAGCCTTCGGCGCGGTAGATCTCGATCGCCGCTCCCTTTGTAGGGGCGATCGGCAGGTCGCCCCTACGAGTCACTTCCTTCAGCAATTTACATTCTGCCACATTTGGTGTCACCGCCACTTTGCAATAGGTACACAATACGCGTACTAAACGCTGCGCAACAATACCGAGTAAGCTAGATGATAATAAAAACGGTTCCACACCCATGTCGTTCAAACGCGTGACTGCTCCTACCGCGCTATTGGTGTGTAGCGTAGATAACACTAAGTGACCTGTTAAACTGGCTTGGATCGCAATCTGCATGGTATCGACGTCACGAATTTCACCAACCATGACGATATCCGGATCTTGACGCAAAATGGCACGCAACCCTTTGGCAAATGTTAGATCAATTTTTGGGTTCACTTGGGTTTGACCTATACCCGTTAAGTCATACTCGATTGGATCCTCAATCGTTAAAATATTACGCGTGGTTTGATTGAGCTGGGCGAGGGCTGCATATAACGTTGTAGTTTTACCCGAACCAGTCGGTCCGGTCACCAAAATAATACCGTGTGGTTTGGCAATCAGTGTTTCCATAATTTTTAAATCGGGCGCTGACATACCCAACGACGTTAAATCTAATTGCGCATTTTTTTGATCCAGCAAACGTAACACAATACGTTCGCCGTGATTGGTGGGCAATGTCGACACCCGTACGTCAACATTATGTCCGGCAATATACAGAGAAATACGGCCATCTTGGGGTAAACGCTTTTCAGCGATGTCTAATTTCGCCATCACTTTCAAACGTGACACGATCATTGGTGCTAATACGCGTTGCGGCTTCACCACTTCGCGCAACACACCATCAATGCGAAAGCGTACGGCTAGGCTATCTTCAAAGGTTTCGACATGAATATCTGAAGCCGCTAATTTTAAGGCTTCGGTAAATAAGGCGTTTAATAAGCGGATCACGGGCGCATCATCTTGCGCCTCTAACAAATCTTCGTGTTTTGGCATTTCATGCAGCAGACTGAGCAAGTCAACATCTTCACCCATATCGGCGGCAAGTTGCATCGCATCGCTGGATTTTGATTCGTAGGCTCGAGTGAGCGCTTGTTGAAATTCTTCGTTGCTAATTTTTTTTAGTTGGAAATCACGTTGTAAAAAACGCTGCAATTCGAGTAAGGTTGGTGTCGATAAGATGCCTTTGTACCAGACGCTTAACACGTCGCCTTCGGTATGTAATAACACGCCTTTGTGTTTGGCGAATGTGTAAGGAAGATTAGGTGTGCTCATAAGATGACCCTATTGAGTATCTTCAGAGAAAGGTTGCGGCAAGATATCTTTAGCGGCGGCACGTGAAGGTAAAATTGAGCTAGCAATCAATTGCCCATCACCTTGATCATTCAAAATGGCGACATCACGCATATAATCATACCGATCAGCCGTCAGCTTTTTATATTGCGCTGGCGTATTGATCACGATCGGTTGTAAAAACACCATTAAATCTTTTTTCTCATGCACAATGTGATGGCTTTGAAAAAAATAACCGAGTAATGGAATATCGCCTAAAATCGGCACTTTATCGACTACGGTGCGATCTTGCGCGTCGATCAAACCACCGAGCACTAAAATTTCACCATCACGTACCATCACTTGAGTACTGATGCGCTCAATGCTGGTTGGCGTGTTTTGATTGCTGCTGCCTTGCACGGTGGCATTATCAACCGCAGCTGAATTTTGCTGATCAATGACTAGACGTACTTGATTATCACCCGTAATTTGCGGAATGACTTTTAGTGTCAAACCAATTTGTTGGGGTGTGTAGGTATTATAAATTTGATTTTGTCCTACACCTTGGCCAGTATTAAAATTGCCGGAAACTTGATAGATCGTTTTGCCGACTTCTATATCGGCTGGCGTATTGTTTAACACCGTAATCGACGGCGTCGAAACAATATTGGTATTAGTATCTTCGGCTAATAAGCTTAGTAAAGCCCGAAGATTACCCAGTTTAAAAACGCCCACACCCACACCTACGCCGCCAGAGGAAAAAGGCGAGCCCGTCGCACCATTAATATCGGGATTGTACGCACCGGGTGTCGTCGTATTTGCATTCGGCGTACCCCATTCAATACCTAATTGCTTCGCGGTACTCGCATCCACTTCAGCGATCACGCCCTGCACTAAGACTTGTTGCGGTGGTACATCCAAATGGCTAATGACTGATTTGAATTGCATCATCGTCGTCGGATCAGCGGTAATGATCAGGGCATTGTTAGTAATATCACCGACAATTGTCACACGACTTTTATCATTGGGCATACCACCCATGCTGCTGTTGATGGCCGCATTGCTAAGTTGACTATTTGCCGCTGCTAAAAATTGTGGACTGGCTTGACTTAAAGTACTGCCACCATCTGTTCCTGTACCACCCATCGGACTAGGTGGAGAGCCATAACTCGCTCCACCACTATTCATCGCATAGGATACGCTTTGATGTACCATGCCTTTTAAGATCGGCAAAATATCTTTAATTTGAATATAACGTAGATAAATAACTTGGGTGTTGTTGTTACTGTCGCCACTTTGGCTATCTAACTTGGCGAGTAACACTTTGAGGCGTAACCTTGCGACGGCATCACCGCCGACTAAAATACTGTTGCTTTGTGGATCGGCACTTAACGTCGCATCGATATTCGCGCCATTAGCGCGCGCCGCCATGATCAGCTTATT
>SHZH01000030.1 GCA_009692385.1 Gammaproteobacteria bacterium
GTACATCGCTCCAATTAAACGATGCCGCCACGTGTTCGGCAGAATATAGATGGTTATGTTTGGCATTAGAAACAATATAAAAATACGCTGCTAATAATAAACCTAAAACACCGACCAATAATAAGGCGGTGTGCCAACCCACATGACTAATCAACAACGCTAACGGTCCTTGACCAAATACCGCACCTAACATGGCTGCCGTTGCTAACAAGCTACCGACAAACGCAAATTGCTTCGCCGGAAACCAGAGTGAGGTCATTTTTAAATAGCCAACGGTCGCAAATGACACACCAATACCCATTAAGATCCGCGCTGTAAAGGCCATGGCAAAGGTATCCGTCAGAGCAAATACGCAGAGGCCAAGAGCACATAACGCCAAGGCAACACTAATCAACTTACGTGGACTGTATTTATCCAGCATTACGCCCGCAAATAACTGCGCAACTACATAGCTATAGTAAAATGCCGCCGCCAAATTACCGACACCCGCGCCGGTCAAATGGAACTCCGCCATTAAATTAGGGGCAATAATGCCAGGATAAACCTGCAACACGTATTTATAAAATAGAAAGGCGCTAACGCCGAGCCAAACGAGCCACGCTCGTGATGATGCTTTTTGTAACATAACATTCTCCAAAATTTTAAGCCCCCTGGCTTAAAGTCAGGCGAGCAAGTATAACCGTTATCAATATCCACAGCCATCACTCTCTAGCCATCACTCTCTCTTACTTGATTCTAATGGTATACTTCGATAATGAATTCAGACTGGCTGAGCGAGCTACCTTCCGATATCTTAGTACTGACACCGAATAGTCGTTTGGCACGTTTTTTATTGCGTCAGTATCAAACCGTACAAGCCAACTTCAGGTGCGCTACACCTAGAATTTTACCGATTAATCGTTGGCTGGAACAGTGCTATCAAGACTGGTTGTTTATTACTGAACAACCATTAAATTTATTAAGCACTAATCAAGAGCTATTTATTTGGGAAGCGATTATTCGGCGAGATGAGAGAAACATCTTTCAGCCGACTCAAATGGCGCAATCGTGTATACAAGCGTATGAGTTTTTGCAGCACGCCAACCTACCATTAAAACAGGTGTCAGCCTTCGGCAATATTGATGTCGCCACTTTTATTAATTGGGCGATGGAATTTGAACAGCATTGTCAAGATCAACAATTGATTAGCAAAGCTAAGCTAGCACAATTAGTAATGGATGCTTTTTCAAAAAAACAACTCGCTGCACCCAAGAATATTTATTTAGCCAGCTTTGATGATCTTTCACCCATAATAATAAGTTTATTAGATACTTTAGAAAACAACGGCAGCAAAATTACTCAACAGGAATTAAAAACTACGGCGCAAACACAACAGCAAATTGCTCTCTCCGATACTAATGAAGAAATAAACACCATGGCCCATTGGGCGAAAAAAATTCACGAGCAAGAGCCGAACGCGACGATTACTTGCATTATTCCCAAGCTAAATAATTTACGCCCTCAATTAGTACAAACTTTTCAATCGCTATTTGCCGAGGGCATTTATAATATTTCAGGGGGCTATAGATTAATGCAAGCACCCCTTGTTAAAGCTGCTTTGCAATTTCTGCAATTAAATCCCTACAGTATTGATCACCAGCATTACACGATGCTACTCACCTCACCATTTATTAAACAGTATGAAACAGAATATAATGCCCGCGCTTTATTTGACTCGGAATTACGTGACATGAATGAACCTGTGATCGGTTGGCAATTTTTATTAAAAAAAGCCAATGCGCAACCTCAGCTTCAATTTTTCACTGCACAATTACAGCGTTATTTATTGCTACGAAAAGAATTACCACAAAAACAAACTCTATTCCGGTGGAGTGAATGCTTTTTAACCTTGCTTGATCAGATTGGCTGGCCTGGTGATCAAACACTCTCTAGCGAAGAACATCAACAAGTACAACGCTGGTACGAGTTATTACAGGAATTAACTAATCTCAATCTTGAGCAAGATAAAATTTCCTATCAAGTTGCAATCAGAATTTTGAGCAATTACACCCAAAAAATCTTGTTTCAAAAAGAAACCATCGATGGTCCGATCCAAGTATTAGGCTTATTAGAAGCTGCGGGGTCAACGAGTGATTATTTATGGATCATGGGACTCGACAGTGAAACCTGGCCAGAAGCAGCGAGTCCCAATCCGTTTCTACCACGTGAGCTACAACGTCAACATAACATGCCACACAGCTCACCCGAACGCGAATTAGTATTTTCGCAGCGACTGATGCAGCGCTTTGCACAGAGCGCACAGCATGTTTATTACAGTTGGCATCGACATGACGCAGAGCGGGAATTATCACCAAGCCCCTTATTAAAAAATATTTCTGCGGCAACTATCACTAAGAGCGAATCAAAAGCGAGGGGTGGCACGGAGGCGGTTCCCTTTGATGCGCAAGTAACAAAGGTGCCGCAGCAACAGGACCCCGAGCCCAGATTAGAAATGTTATTTGATAACAAAGCCCCTGCTATTCAAAATGACGAAAAAACCAGCGGTGGCTCCGGTATTTTTAAAGATCAAGCTGCTTGTCCGTTCCGTGCCTTTGCTCACTATCGACTCAAAGCAACTGCCCCCACAACACCTGAGATGGGTTTAGATCCACTCGAACGCGGTTCATTATTACATGCCTGTTTAGACTTAGTTTGGTCTGAACTTAAAACTCATCAGAATTTATGTGAAATTAATAGCGATACGCTACAACAAATTATTAATAACAACATCGAACAAGCGATTAAAAAATTATTTCCTTATTCTCGCCAATATCCATCTAAGTTACAACCTGTTTTTAAAAAATTAGAAATACAACGCTTACAACACCTCCTTACTAAATGGCTCGAATTTGAAAAACAACGTGCGCCCTTCCACGTAATTGCGCATGAACAATGGCGGCGGGTACAGATCGGCCCACTGACTATTAATTTACAAATCGATCGCATTGATGAGCTAACCGATGGTCAACGCTTATTATTAGATTACAAAACGGGTAAAACCAATCCCGCTGAATGGTTTGGCGATCGCCCGCGTGCACCCCAATTACCCCTTTACGCTATTACGGAAAAAGACATCACTGCGCCAATTAATGCCGTGGCCTTTGCCCAAGTCCGTATCGATGAGATGTGCTTTAAAGGTGTGAGTCAATACGAATTAAATATTAACGGCATTAGAATGCCAGTTGATTTTTCAAAACGCTATGAAGCACCCGACACGTGGTCTGAATTATTACAAGAATGGCATGAGACGTTAGAAAAATTAGCGGATGATTATTATCACGGCATTGCCGATGTTGATCCGCTCAATGCTAACACCTGTGATGATTGCGATCTTCACACCTTATGCCGCATTTCAGAGCTGGAGGGGAATGTATGAACCTGAGACAGGACCCCGATCAGATGCTCGATCAGATGCTCGATCAGATGCCCAATCAGGTGCCCAATCAGGTGAAAGACGCGACACAACGCGAACAAGCACTGGATCCCACACAATCTTTCATTGTGCAAGCACCTGCAGGTTCCGGAAAAACCGAATTACTCACGCAACGTTATTTACGTTTATTGGCTACGGTCGACAAATATCCCGAAGAAATTATTGCTATTACTTTTACGCGCAAGGCAGCAAATGAAATGCGTAATCGGATCATTAGTGCTTTGCAACGCGCTGCGCATGAAGTGGAACCGGATAGCACACACGGTAAACGTACCTGGCAATTAGCGCAACACGCCTTATTGCAAAGTGAAAAATTAGGTTGGAATATTTTAGAAAATCCCAATCGTCTACGCATCCAAACGATTGATTCATTTTGTGGTTATTTAAGTGAAAAAATGCCCATTCTCGCGCATCTGGGCGGCAAGCTCAATCGTGTAAAAGATGCCCGTCGCGATTATGCCATAGCCGTTGATCATTTATTCGAACATTTAGAACGTGAGCAGGTGGTTTCGCAAGCGATTGCTACCGTATTAACACATTTAGATAATAATGTAATACTCGTCAAAGAATTACTGTGTTCAATGCTAGCGCACCGTGAACAATGGTTACCATATGTGTTACATGCTCGTCAGCAAGATGATTTACGTCTACAACTAGAACAAACCCTGCAAACTATTATTAACGAGCATTTAGCACAACTAGCAAACCATTTTGAGACGGCAGATCAAAATGAATTATTACAACTGTTACGCTTTGCGACCAGCGTCTTAAATGAGACCGATCCGGAACATAGTTTTAATATTTGGAATACCCATGACAAATTTCCAACCGCACAATTTGAAAACTTAGCACAATGGCAATCCTTACGTAATTTTCTATTGACAGATGAAGGCACGTGGCGACGCGCGATCAATAAAAAAATGGGCTTCCCTGCGAGTGGTCATACTAAAGAAGAAACGAAATTATATAAAGAATATAAAAACAGATTGATTAATTTAATCGCTTTATTTAATAATAATTCCGAGTTAGAACAACTTTTAGAGAAAACACGCTGCTTACCTGCGCCGCATTATTCCGAAGTACAATGGCAGGTGCTGCTTGCATTATGTGAGCTTCTGCCCTACTTGGTCGCCGAGTTGAATTTAGTATTTCAAAGCAACGCCCATGTCGATTTTATTGAGATCAGTCAGCGGGCACTGCAGGCATTAGGCGACTTAGAAAACCCTTCCGATTTAGCACTGTGTTTAGATTATCGTATTAAACATATTTTGCTAGACGAATTTCAAGATACTTCAGTAACACAATTTCGCCTCATCGAAATGCTCACTCGAGGTTGGCAAGATCATGACGGTCGCACTTTATTTTTAGTGGGCGATCCCATGCAGTCGATTTATCGCTTTCGTGCGGCTGAAGTCGGTTTATTTTTACAAACCCAAAAACAGGGTATTGGCCAAATCAAATTAATTCCACTGACACTGAAAACCAACTTTCGCTCGCAAACAGCAATTGTCGATTGGATCAATCAAACCTTTATAGAAATGTTTCCACGTGATGAGAATATATCGCTGGGCGCAGTGGGTTATGCGCAATCAGTTGCTATTCATCCCAGTAATGCTTCACAATCTGTTTTTTTACATGGTAATGTTGAAGAAACGGCTGAGGCAACTACGATTGTTGAAATCATCAAAAATATCCACAGTAAAAACCCTCACTATAGTATTGCAATTTTAGTCAAAGCCCGTAATCATCTAGCTCGCATTTTACCTTGTCTAAAAGCTGAAAAAATTAATTATCAAGCCGTCGACATCGAGCCACTGCTGCAACTAAGCACTATTCAAGATTTAACGGCATTAACGCGTGCCTTGCTACATCTAAATGATCGTATTGCTTGGTTGTCGATTTTACGTGCACCTTGGTGTGGCTTAATGCTGAGCGATCTACATACCTTAGGTCGTGATGATAATCGCACGGTTTGGCAGTGTATTATCGATCCTGAATTACACACTAAACTATCGAGTGATGGCTTACAACGTGTTCAGCAATTTATTAATGTTATTCAACCGCACATTACTCAAATTAATCGCACAGCATTATCGATTTTAATTAAACAGATCTGGCTGCAATTATCAGGCCCCTTAACACTTACCGAACCTGCTCAGTTAAAAAACACGGAAGCATTTTTTAATTTATTAACTGAAATTGAACAAACCGAACCGTTTATTGATTTAAACTTACTCGAACAAAAATTGGCCGATCTGTATGCCGAGCCGGAGCACACACCCCACCCTAACCCTCCCCCGTCTACGGGGAAGGGAAAGGTGGGGGTCGTGCAAATCATGACGATCCATAAAGCCAAAGGTTTAGAATTTGATGTGGTGATTTTGCCGACATTAGAGGCAGGCAGCGCTGCCGATAAAGATAAATTAATGCTCTGGCAAGAACGTCCTTCCGAAAATGGTATTGTGGAATTATTACTCACTCCAATTAAAGCCAAAGATCAAGCGGCTGATGCGATTTATCAATACATCAAGCAATTTGAAAAACAAAAACAAGAATTTGAGCGTGCACGTTTGTTTTATGTCGCCGCGACACGTGCCAAACACCAGTTACATTTAGTCGCAACCTTACCTGAAGAAGAAAAAATGCCCACAAGTAATAGTTTTTTAAATAAAATTTATGAATTACATAAAAATAATTTTAAAGAATATTTTGTATCACCCAATAAAATAGAGCGTGATATTAATGAAGCGGTTGGTAATTTGCGACGCTTGCCTATTACCTTCATGAACCCCCATCCTAACCTTCCCCCGCTAACGCAAGGGAAGGAACAGGATCCGACTCCCTCTCTTGTGTACTCACGGGGGAGGGCTGGGGTGGGGGCTCCTCATCATGGCAATTTGCCAACCTGGCAGTCCCCTACTCCACGTTTGATCGGCACCACGATCCATTTACTCTTACAAAAACTCAGCCAACGCGATCAGAACCAATGGCCACAATTAGCTAAACATCCAGAGTGCTGGCGTATCTTGCTATTACAAGCCGGAATCAATCATACCGAACTAAACAATGCCCGATCAATAATCGAAAAAACACTCAAAACTATGTTGACTAGTCAACACGCACAATGGATATTAGATAAAAATCATACCGATGCTCAATCCGAATTCGCCATCAGTTATAAAGCAAACAATGAATGGCAAGATCTGATCATCGACCGTACGTTTATAGATAAAGGCATTCGCTGGATCATTGATTATAAAACCAGTCAACCTATCGATGGACAAGATTTAAAAGATTTCTTAGGACAAGAACAATTTACGTATCGTTTACAACTTGAAACTTACTCCAAAGCATTTCAAGATCGTCCCGAGCCCATCAAATTAGCGCTTTATTTTCCATTAATTGATGAATTATTGATTGGGTGACTCAATATAATTTCGCGTACATTATCGCTCATTTACCCACAGATCTGGCGGAAGAGGCTTAAAATATAACTAACCTTCTGCCAAATATGGTATATTTCTCGCTATGAAGAATATTCACTATGATCTTATTGTTTCTGAAGATTATGCTGGCATGCGCCTCGATCACTGCTTAGCCTCAATGATCCCTGAGCACTCGCGGGCGCGTCTGCAACAGTGGATCAAGTCGGGGGAGATCCTTATTAATGGCAACAAAGCCAAAGCCCGCGATACCATGAAGGGCGCTGAACACATTATCATTAATGCCGAGGCCCCACCAGAGCCCAATTATAATGCCCAAGAAATTGCCTTAGATTTAATTCATGTCGATGATGATATGATTGTTTTAAATAAACCAGCGGGTTTAGTCGTTCACCCTGCAGCGGGTAATTATGAAGGCACCTTATTAAACGCGCTATTATTTCATTTTCCGGAACTCGCTCACGTACCCCGTGCGGGTATTATTCACCGTCTTGATAAAGACACGTCGGGTTTACTGATCATTGCCCGTAATTTAACTGCCCATACTCAATTGATTAATATGATGCGCGAGCATAAAATTGAACGTGAATATATTGCACTCGCGACCGGACATCTCACCGCGGGTGATACGATCGATGCCCCGTTGGCACGCCATGGACAACAACGCACCAAGATGACCGTGACACCTAATGGCAAACCTGCCATCACGCATTATCGTGTGATCCAACGCTATGGTCATTTCACCTTATTACGCGTCAATTTAGAAACCGGACGCACCCATCAGATCCGTGTGCATTTGGCACATATCAAACACCCATTAGTCGGCGATCCACTGTATGGTCGGTTAATTTTTCCCAAGGGTGCGAGTGAACCCTTGCGTGAAGCATTGCGTGATTTTAAACGCCAAGCTTTGCACGCACATAAACTGACGTTCTTGCATCCTCGCACTAGTGAACCTTGTGAATTTACCGCGCCGTTGCCCAAAGATTTTGAAAGTTTATTACGAGTATTGCAAAAAGAGTCGAGCTGATGACTATTAAAATTATCAAACCTGAGTGGCCAGCACCAAAAAATATTGTGGCCTTCACGACCACACGCACCGGCGGTGTTAGCCAGGACGCTTGCACTAGCTTAAATTTAGGGGATCGCAACGCCGACACATCCGAAAATATCGCCGCGAATCGCCTGATTTTACGCACTGAAATGCACTTACCTAATGAACCCTATTGGATCAACCAAACTCATAGTACGATTGCAATTGAAATCGATCACAATTACAAACTGACCGAAGCGGATGCCAGTTTTACCACAAAAACTAATTGCATTTGTGTCGTCAACACCGCTGATTGTTTACCTTTATTAGTATGCGATCGTGACGGTACCGCCGTAGCCGCGATCCATGCGGGCTGGCGTGGTTTGCTCGATGGCATCATTGAAAATACCCTCGATCTTTTTCCGCAACAACCCGATGAAATTTTAGTGTGGCTCGGACCCGCAATAGGTCCTACAGTCTATGAAGTGGGTAATGAAATACGCGCCCAATTTATCGAACATGATCCGCAAGCCGAGCAGGCTTTTGTAGCGTCACTCAATGATCGTTGGCTGATGAACATGTATTTATTAGCACGGCAACGTATACATACAAAAGGCATTACCGCAATCTACGGCGGTGATCATTGTACGTATACAGAAAATGATCGTTTCTTTTCGCATCGACGTGATAGCAAGACTGGACGGCAAGCGAGTTTAATTTATCTTTCTTAGCTATTTTGTTTTAAAACTTGGTGTTTTAAACATTATTTTGCTATTCTTAAGTTAAGCAAAATTTAGAGATTAATACATGTTTAACAAATTACTGCGTGCGTCGTTATTATTACTTTTAGTCATTTTCAACTTCCCTGCTTTCGCTACCTTATCGCCAAGTCCATCCATTGCACCGATGCTGAAAAAAGTGATGCCTGCGGTCGTCAATATTCGTGTACAAGGTGAAATTACTTTACCCGATGCCTTATTTGATAATCAACCCGGGGGTGGCCGCACTCCGCAAGGGCAAACCATACCGCGCTCACAACCCTTTGAAAAATTAGGTTCGGGTGTAATTGTTGATGCCAAACAAGGTTATGTCATCACCAATGCTCATGTTTTGAAAAATTCTAAAATCATCACGGTTACTCTTAGCGATAATCGTCATTTCCCTGCAAAATTAATCGGTGCCGATGCGTCTTCCGATGTCGCGATCTTACACATTGAAGCGCCCGACCTGCACAGCATTTCCTTGGGTAATTCCAATGATTTGCAAGTCGGTGATTTTGTGGCTGCGATTGGCAATCCGTTTGGTTTAAGTCAAACAGTTACCACTGGGATTGTCAGTGCCTTACAACGCAATGACTTAAGTATTGAAGGTTTAGAAAATTTTATTCAGACCGATGCCGCTATTAACCCAGGTAACTCCGGAGGCGCCTTGATTAATTTTGAAGGCCAACTGATCGGTATTAATACCGCTATTATTGCACCTGCGGGAGGTAACGTCGGGATTGGCTTTGCCATTCCAATCAACATGGCACACAGCATCATGGAACAGCTGATCAAATTTGGTGCGGTGCGTCGTGGTTTGTTGGGTGTGTTTGCCCAACCCCTGACACCCGAATTAGCGGAAGCGTTTCACGTTCCTCATACTATTCAAGGCACGGTGATCACGGCGATTGCTCCCGATTCTCCGGCAGCACGTGCCCATTTACAAGTTGGCGATATTATCACCAGCATCAATGGTGAAGCCGTGAATAATCCCTTTGAAGTACGTAACATCATTGGTTTATTACGCGTTGGCAGCCAAGTCAAAGTCAAAGTATTGCGCAACGGCAAAACAATTTCCGCCGAATGCACCATCACCGGACAGGACACACAATTAAAAGAAATGCGTGAGCAACAACCCTTCTTAAACAGTTTGTCGTTAGCCAATGTGAATGAAATTTTCTCGAGTTCACAAGGGATCATTCAAGGCGTACAAGTACTGAATGTACCACCAACCAGTACCGCAGGTGAAGCAGGATTAATGGCGGGAGATATCATTATCTCGGCAAATAGACAAACAGTGAAAAACTTGGATCAACTATACAAAGCCGTCGCGCTGGATAAGAAATTATTGTTAATCAACGTGATCCGCGGATCAGGCGCGATGTTTATTGTAATTAAATAATTGGGGGTTATTGTCCCTGATCTGTAAAATCAACCGGATCAGTAGAGGTAAAGGTAAAGGATTGGAATATGCTAAAAAATTTCTTCACAACGATGCTCTTCAGCCTCTGCTTTTTGTGTGTATTGTTGCCAGTAAATGCTAAAACCGCATCAATCACTGTCATTGATTACGCACCTGCCGATCAAAAAATCGTAAATCAGATCATTTTAAATCTTTGGCAGAGCGTTGCTCAAACAGCGGCTCTGCAATTTAATTTAAAACAGACGGATAATATAGAACAAGCTTATCAATGGTTGAATGCGGGTAAAGGCGACCTTCTGATAGGTCCACTGCAATATCAAGATGTGCTGCAATATCAAGATGTGCATCATTATCATTACTTGAACTCAAACTTTAGCATCGATGACGGGGTAATAGTGCCAACCACTATTACGTTAAATGCTGGGCAAAAAATAACCCTATTACTACGCTTCTTTGTGGGCAAAGCCCTGTTGCCGGTGCTCACGTATTTATTAATTTTCTCCGTGATATTTTGGTTGATTGAACGCAAGCATCCCAAGTCAGAGCTACCCCATGATCCGTTGCGGGGTATCGGTCTTTCACTTTGGTTTCATGTGGTTTCTTTCACAACGGTCGGTTATGGAGACGTGACCCCAAAAACACCGTGGGGTCGGATCATAACGGGAAGTAATTTGTTTATTTATATTCTGTTGTTTTCGGTTTTTGTGGCGAGCATCACGGCGGAAATCACTGGTTTAGAAAATTACACGAGGCAAATTAGTTCGCTAGGTGAATTGCAAGGAAAAAAAGTGGCTTATCTTCGCAGCGAACCATTAGCTTATGCGGATATCAAACGTTATCACGCCTTACCAGTACCCTATGATTCGCTAAAACAGATGGCAGTCGATGTAGCGGCGAATAAAGTTCGCGCAAGTTTTTCCAATGAATTAAATCTTCGTATTTTGATTTATGAAAATCCACAACTTAATGTGACCTTAACGCCATTTACAGTTTATCATGGTGAGTACTTATTTCTGATGAAGAATCATTTTCCATGGGAAACAAGCCTGTACAAAGCACTTTATCAGTTAAAATTTAATGGGGAAATTGCTGCGCTGGTAACACAATCCGTTGAGAAAATGAGCAAATGAGCAAATGAGCAAATGAGCAAATGAGCAAATGAGCAAATGAGCAAATGAGCAAATGAGCAAATGAGGAGATTATGATGAATTCTGCACAACCCAGATGGGTTTCATTATTTTTATTTTTTATTATCAATGTGAGCTTACTATTCAATACCAACACGTTGTATGCGCAAACAACGAGCCCTCACTTACCTGATCCTTCTCGATCGATTAAGGTTATTTTCTATGCGCCGACAGATAAAGCATTAATCAATAACCTAATTTATGATATTTGGAATGAAGCTGTTGGCGGCTGCGTAAAAGCGCGTAAATCTGGCGCAGAATAATGGCGGTGAGAAACCGCGAGGTGTTGATCCGCGGTTTTTAATAATAATTACGGTGTTTCGTAACCGCTCCACGAACTACATCTTTTAAATAAAAATCATGACGTGCAGACTAAATCCTGTAAAAAAAACCACAGGAGAGATCATTCTATAGGAGAATAACATCTTATTCACTGGTACAGTTTTCGGGGTCCATTATATCTGCCATATTATTAAGTACGTTTGAAATTTTGTTAGTCGATTGTGCAGTTACATTGGCGTCTTTCGCAAACTCATTCCATCTTGCAATAGCATCTCTTACTTGTTCGATAATTTCTAATGCTTTTTCTTTTTTAATACTACCAACATCGGCTAGCTTCATGATATGTGTCAATTTTGGATTTCTCCCTTCACCCATAATGCTAGTACTATGCTCAGCAGCAGGTCCTGATGAAAAAACTAAATCATACGCGGGCGACACTTGCCATGTACCTTGATCATCCATTAAAAATGAAAAATTTTTCGCATGGTCATCGCGATTATGTGCCAGAATATTAAACACGGTTTGACGAAATTGCTTTTCACACTCACGCACATCTTTAGTAAGCCATGATGTCGCTTTCATTAACATTTCATAATCTAAACTGGGTAATCGATGATCGGCATGTAACAAACCACTGACCGTGTGCATATGCACTCGAGTTGCACCAAGGCGATCAAAACGTTTAACCCCAAAATAACCTGAACATTTTTTCGATGCAAACAATTTAGCTTGAGGAACATCAAGACCTGCAGCAATGGCCATTAAATGATAGCCATACTCAATGGAACCGATATCTTTTGGATCAAGCGCAGCTCTAAATTTTATGATCCAATCATTGTGCTGTGCACTGCTATCCATCATCGGCTCTTGAGCGCGATTCACTAAAATTTTAGGACGCGCACCACCAGAAGAACCATTTAGTAACAATAATTCATCGACAAATTGATCATCATCTTCTTGAAATTGTACACATTCATCGGCAAGCGCATCAAGGTCATGCCATGCGATGGAAAAAGGATCTTCTGTAGCAGGTTCATAAATTAGCGCTCCCATACCACGACTGCCTACATAGCAAAGCCGATCTAACACGGTAAGCTCACGAGCTTGGATACCTAATTTCATCAATTTTCTATCTAACAATAGTCGTCCCCATCCATCAGGTAAACTATCATTAAAAATTCCGAATAAGCCATCGAAGCAGCGATCGGCACAGCGCAGCACACCTAATTTTAAGGGCAATTTAAAAGGTGAAAGTTCCAAGCCTAGCTGTAGAAAAGTAGACGCATATTCAAAATAAACTTGCTGATCTTTGATCGCTAAGCGTCCCACAGGAATACGTTCATTGCTTGGCGAATAATAGACATTCACTAAATCAACTTTCTTAAGCATCACTTACGTCCTCTTTTACGTTTTTTTTGTTCCAGTAATTCATCAAGACTTTTTATTTCTTCCATCGATGTAAGCTTGAATAGTCCCATGAAGTCTTCCACAGAACCTAACACTACAGCAATTTTTGATAGAGACTCGAGTGAGATTTTCCCTGTACGTTCAAACTTCTTTATTACTCCAAAACTGACTCCTGAACGTTCTGATAGAGTTTGCTGACTCCAATCGAGGGATAGCCGCTTGGCTTGGGCAGTCTTGGTAATATGAGCCATAAGCTCTTGATAGGTTATAAATATAGAAGATATCATAATATCCTTTGAGTTGTTTTTAAATACATAAAGGATATTATAGTATCTTTTAATATGAATAGCAAGATTAGTGCTTTAAAGCCGTGAATAATTTTCTCAAATTATTCGTTTCACGACTGAAAAACTGTACATCAATACCTTCAACAATGGGGATCGCTTTTAAGACGCGTTCTCGTCCTTTAGAGGTCAGTGTTAAAGAATAAGCCCGTGAATCCAGATGATGATCAACTCGTTTAACAAACTTTTTTTGTTCCAGCGTTGCAATCAAGGTCGACATCGACATTTTATCGATCTTGCTAAATTCGGAAACATGACGCTGGGTAATCGGATGGTCTTCATGAGTTGTTAACCATAATAAGCTTGCCAGCACTACAAATTGTGGATGGGTTAGTCCTTGTTTGGCCAAAGCTTGTCGTTGCTCTCGTTGCCATTGACATGTTAACTGCCAAAGTAAAAAGCCTGGACTATCATCTGGGGTTTTAACTGAGAATGTCATTACTTTGTTCCTGAGTTAATTGCATCGCTTGCGCAATTTTCACAAAATCTTCTTGAGTAATTTTTAGTATACCAAAACGAAAAACAAAACCCCATTTAGTTTTATCGCGAATAAAATTTAATTCAGATAATAATGGCTTAATGGGTGCATCAACTGTTTTTAAATAATGAATATCACGGCGATAAGGGTGAAAATCTGGTGTCATTTCGACTTGATAAGATTCCTTATCTGCTACGACCCCCAATGCCGTAAAACATTGATAGGGAGTTTTTTCGCTAAATTTAAGTTGTGGTGAATAATAAACTAAAATATCACCAGGATGCATCCGTTTTAAGGGTGAACATTTGCCATGACACACTTGCGCAAAGCCGCCTGCTTTGCCACGTTCAACGTGTTCTTTCGAAACAGTACCGATCCAAAATTGCTGGGTCATTTGGTTTTGGCCATAGCAATTAAATTTTGTGTTTGTGCTGGAATATCGTTGGCTACTTTTTCTGCAACTAATTTCCGCCATAGCCATCCTAATGGGCCAGTAACTGAAGTAATGTGAGTAATTTTTATGCCTTCAGCTGTAGACGTTAATTCATGCACGTCGTACATTTTCGCTAATGGAAATACGGTGTAATCAGTAAAACTTTTATTGGGTGTAACTTCGGTAATAATAATTTTTACCTTAGGGCCACCTTTAGGCTTTAAGTAAAACCAATTGCTTGGAGCAAACTGAAACCCTTGATCTGCCTTGACCCATTCCAAACCCGCATCGTAGCGAGGCCAATTATTAATATCACTCCACACTTTCCAAATTTGTTCGGCGGTTACTCCTTCGGCAACTACGCTTTGTTCTTTTTTCCACATATCATGCTCTCTATTAACTTTAGGAATTGATATGGTAAGTGTACTTACTATAAAAGTCAAGCTTATATCTTGACTCCCTTGCCTCTCTTAAGTAATACTTTGAAATATAAAGATCAGGAGAGAATATCTATGGCTATTAGTGAAAATATGGAGTTTTTACCCAATACTGAAGTTGAATTACCCACTGAAAAGCAAATGACTCCCGGGGAAAAATTGATACAACAGCTTCGAGGCAAGGGAAACCTTAAAATGACGACTGACGAAATCATGGCACTTACCCGCGGCGAAGATTGAAAAAACGTGATGTCAATCGCTACCGCACTTACTTCCCTAAATTAGAATTAATTCACCCGACTTAGCAGGGTGAGGGTTTACTGCCGATAAATTTTTGCGCCGAGTTTCGCGAATTTTTCTTCAACACGTTCATAGCCGCGATCCAGATGGTATACACGATCGATGACGGTTTCGCCTTCGGCGACTAAACCGGCCAATACCAATGATGCGGAAGCGCGTAAGTCGGTCGCCATCACCGGCGCACCGTACAATTTTTTTACGCCTTTAATAATCGCTTTATTGCCGTCTAATTTGATGTCGGCACCCAAACGCTGTAATTCTTGCACGTGCATAAAACGATTTTCAAAAATGGTTTCGGTAATAACCGACGTGCCTTCGGCAATGACATTTAAGGCCATAAACTGCGCTTGCATATCAGTCGGAAATCCAGGGAATGGCTCGGTCTCAATATCTACTGCCATGGGTCGCTGTCCTTTCATATCGAGTGTGATACTGTCTTCATCACAGTTAATCATTGCGCCGGCTTCAGTCAACCGTTCGATCACATTTTCTAAAACTTCGCTCTTAATTCCCTTTACTTTTACTTTACCACCCGTCATTGCCGCACCAATTAAGTAGGTTCCCGCTTCGATACGGTCGGGCATGATATCGTATTCACCGCCGTGTAAAGTATCGACGCCTTCAATAATAATAGTATCCGTTCCAGCACCGCTGATCTTGGCGCCCATCGCATTTAAAAAATTGGCTGTATCGACTACTTCTGGTTCACGCGCCGCATTACGTAAAATGGTAGTACCTTTTGCTAAGCTCGCGGCCATCATTAAATTTTCAGTACCATTAACGGTGATGATATCAAAGTTAATTTCAGTGCCGATTAAGCCACCTTTTACTTTGCCATGAATGTAACCAGCTTTTACCTCGATCTGTGCGCCTAAGGCTTGTAAACCGATTAAATGCTGATCCACTGGACGTGATCCAATTGCACAACCTCCAGGCAAGGAAACCGTGGCTTCACCAAATCTGGCTAATAATGGACCTAACACCAACATCGAAGCGCGCATGGTTTTCACGAGTTCATACGGTGCCAAAAAGTTTTTGATGGTTCGTGGATCAACTTGGATGCGCATTTTATCATCTAAGATCAATTCAACACCCATTGAGCCGAGTAACGACATGGTGGTGGTGATATCACGTAAGTGGGGGATTTTACCGATGATAACTGGCGTGTCAACCAAGAGAGCGGCTGCTAAAATCGGCAGCGCCGCATTTTTGGCCCCCGCTGCATGTAATTCGCCATTGAGTTGTGATTGACCGATGATGCGTAATTTGTCCATAGATAAGCTCTTATTTATTGAGTTTTTTTATTCCGTTCTTCAGGGGTAAAAAGATTTAACACCACGGCGTGTACCACGCCCGCATTAATATATTGATTAATAACTTGATTGATCTTTTGCTGGCGTTGTAATTTTTTTAAATTAGTAAACATTTCACTGACTACGGTAATAGCAAAATGGCGACCATCGCCAGTTACTTTAACGGTGGTCTCAGGATGGTTCTCGCGGTAGGCTTCTATTAAGATATTTTGTAGTTCGTCATTTGTCATTCGATTTAATTCTTAATTTTAAATAGGGAGTTTAAATCATATAGCTCACTTAAAACTCGCATGTTTTTTGGCATATTCACAAATTTCACAGTTTGTTGATATTTTGTCACAAAACGTATTATTTGTAATAAGACGACAATACTCGCACTATCACATTTTGTCACCTGTTTAAGATCAACCATGATGGCCTGATCCTTAGGTAGCATCTGTAATAATTGCGCGCACAACGTTGGCGCATTATAAAAAGTGATGTCACCG
>SHZH01000031.1 GCA_009692385.1 Gammaproteobacteria bacterium
TAAATCGGTTTACCGGTCGCACGTTCCCAGACGATGCTCGTTTCGCGCTGATTGGAAATACCAATCGCCGCTATGTCGTTAGCTAAGATCTTAGCTTGCTTAATGGCATCCTGACACATATTTAAGGTCGTCTGCCAAATTTCTTCGGGGTCATGTTCGACCCAACCATCCTGCGGATAATATTGCTTGAATTCTTGCTGGGCGATGCTGACGATTTTACCTTGCTCGCTGAAAATAGCGGCGCGGGTACTCGTGGTGCCTTGATCAATGCCTAATAAATATTTGGCCATAGAATTTTCCTCTTGGGCTATAATCATAACGTATGAATGACTCAGATACTATATATGACCTATTAATCATCGGTGGTGGCATCAACGGCTGTGGTATCGCGCGTGATGCGAGTGGTCGAGGCTTATCCGTTTATTTATGCGAACAATTTGATCTCGCCAATGAAACTTCATCACGCAGCACAAAACTCATTCACGGCGGTCTACGTTACCTAGAACATTACGAATTCCGTTTAGTGCGCGAAGCGCTAGCTGAACGCGATGTGTTGCTCAAGATCGCCCCCCACATTATTCAGCCACTACAATTTATTATTCCCCATAATAAATTACAACGGCCAACCTGGTTGATCCGTCTGGGATTATTTTTGTATGATCACCTAGGTGTACGGTTTGGACACCGCTCCCAAATTCCTAAATCAAAGCACGTTAAATTAACGCGCACCAATTTATTTGGCGCACCCTTACACGCGAGTCTTACTAAAGGCTTTTCGTATTATGACTGTAAAGTTGATGATGCTCGGTTGGTGGTTATCAACGCGGTTTCCGCTCAAAAATATAATGCGATTATTAAAACCCGCACTCAGTTTATCAGTGCCAAACGTGATCACGGGATTTGGATCAGTACGCTAATTGATAGGCATACCCAAGAAAAAATTACCGTCCATAGTCGTGCCTTAATTAATGCCGCCGGGCCTTGGGTCGATCAAGTTATTATTCATGATTTACAGCTAAGCAGTCAGTCTCATGTGGAATTAGTGAAAGGTAGTCATATCGTGATCCCGCGCTATTATACGGGTGAACAGGCGTATCTCTTGCAAAATGATGATCAGCGCATTGTGTTCGTGATCCCCTATCATGAGAAGTTTACAATGATTGGTACCACCGATGTTCCTTATCACGGCGATCCGGCGACCGTAAAAATTTCCGCCGAAGAACGTGACTATTTGTGTCAAGTAGTGGATTGTTATTTTAATAAAACAATTAAACCAGACGACATTGTGTCTGAATGGTCGGGCGTTCGTCCACTTCAAGCAGACGAAAAAAATAACCCATCCGCCGTCACCCGTGATTACAAATTAGAAGTTGACGATATCCAGGGACAGGCACCGCTGTTATCGATTTTCGGCGGTAAGATCACGACTTATCGTAAATTGGCTGAACATGCGTTAGAAAAACTAAAGCCCTATTTTCCAACAATGAAAGGCAATTGGACCGCTGCAGAATGCTTGCCTGGCGGCGATTTTGCACAAAATGATTTAATTGAATTCACGCAGCAATTACAAAATAAATATCCCTACTTATCTAAAGCCATGCTCGCACGCTATGCTCATAGCTATGGCACGCTAAGTTATAAAATTTTAGAACATGTGGCTCACCGTGAAGATCTGGGTGAAGATTTTGGTGCGGGCTTATATGCTCGAGAAGTCGATTATTTAATCCGCCATGAATGGGCAGAAACGGTTGAAGATATTTTGTGGCGTAGAACCAAGTTGGGATTGTTCAAAAATCAGATTGATCTTAAAGCGTTAGAGAAACATATCACCCTGTAATCTTTCTTTCAACTTCGTTAAGCGCTGCCCCACCTGATTTTTTTGTACGGCAATTTGCAGGGCTTTGCGTTGCGCGATCACAATGACTAATTGTTTGCCGCGCGTCACGGCGGTATACACTAAATTACGCGCGAGTAACGAATAATGCTGCATCGCTAATGGAATGATCACAATCGGATATTCTGAACCCTGACTTTTATGAATACTGATCGCATAAGCTAAATTAAGTTCGTCTAATTCTTTGCTGCTGTATTCCACTAAGCGATCTTCATAGCGAACTTTTAATTTATGGGCCGCATTATCCACTTGTACAATAATACCAATATCACCATTAAAAACTTCTTTGTCGTAATTATTAATCGTCTGGATCACTTTATCGCCCAGATAAAAAAAGGTGTCATGTTTTTGTATTTTTTCTTTGGCACCAAAATTCAAACATTTTTGTAATGCTTGATTTAAGGTGTGGGTACCGAGCTCACCACGATTAAACGGCGTCAATACTTGAATATCTTGAATGGCATTACAGTCATACCGTTTCGGGATTCGGTTACTTACCAACTGTATTAATTTATCGTGAATAGCTTCTGGCGTATCTTCATACACGACAAAAAAATCACTGTTAATATCATTCTCTAATGGCAACTCACCTTCATTAATATGGTGGGCGTTGATAATAATTTTTGAACTGGCGGCTTGCCGAAAAATTTCGGTTAAACGTACCGTCGGGATCACTTTGGAATTGATCATATCCGCTAATACTTGACCGGAACCGACGGACGGCAATTGATCTACATCGCCGACAAAAAGCACAGCTGTGGTGATCGAGACGGCATTGAGTAAATGCTGTAATAAATTAACATCAAGCATCGACGTTTCGTCGATAATCAATACGTCACATAATAAGGGATCGTCTTGATTGTGTTTAAAAGCGCGGGTAAATGGTGAATATTCTAATAAACGATGGATTGTTTTAGCGGGCATATCGGTGGTCTCTTGCAGCCGTTTGGCGGCACGACCCGTCGGCGCACACAAGGCAATATGCATTTTTTTGGTGTTGAGCACCGCTAATAACGTTTTAACGATAGTCGTTTTACCCACGCCGGGCCCACCGGTAATAATACCGACTTTGTGTTGCAAGATAGTTTTCAACGCGGCTTGTTGCGAAGCCGATAATACTTGGCCGGTTTTTGCTTGTCCCGCCGCAATGGCAGCATCCAGATCTAATTGCCCCCAAGGTGGTGCACCATCAATTAACTGCAATAATTTATGCGCAATAAGCACTTCAGCGCGATGTAAATTGGATAAAAATACACACGACTCACCCTTAATATCTTCTTGTACTAAGCGCTTCGCTGTGATCTCGGTGGTCAATGCACTATTTAACACCGCTTCATTGATCTCTAACAATTGAGCGGTATTTTGGATCAGCGTTTCGATCGGCGCAGCGCAATGACCATTGTTACAATATTCTTTTAGTACGTGGTGTATTCCCGCTTGCGCGCGGATCGGCGCCTCACGTGCCACGCCTAACTTTTCTGCCACCGCATCCGCAATTTTGAAACCAATACCATGGATATCGAGGGCTAAACGATAGGGGTTTTCGCGGATTAATTGTTCAGTGTTGTCACCATACATTTTGTAAACACGTAACGCTCGGGCGCGTTCGATGCCGTGCGCTTGCAAAAACACCATGAGATCATGTGAGGTTTTTTGTGCTTGCCAGTGTTGCAAAATTTCTTGTTTACGTTTTTTGCTCACACCCTCAAGTTGCATAAAACGTGCTGGTTCGTTATCTAATATGGCAAATACATCTTTGCCAAACGCGGTCACTAATTTTTTAGCAAAATGCGGACCCACACCTTTGAGCAAACCAGAACCGAGATATTTCTCAATTGCCGCTAAACTACTCGGTGGTAAAATTTTGATGTCACTGGCAGCGAATTGCCGACCATGGTTTTTATCGAGTACCCATTGACCCTGGCATTCGATCTCGGCACCAATATTGATTTGTTCGATGCTAGCGATCACCGTGGTAAATTCTTCATTAGCTCGTTCAATGCGCAATACGCAAAAGCCGTTTTCCTTATTATGAAAAGTTACATTCTTTACGGTGCCAGTAAGCTGTTCGATCAATTTAGGGGGGTGCATAATAATTACTTACTTCTGTTTTTTGATCACTTTGAGCGCACGCTCATAGGTTTGTTTAACTTCGGCCATGATCTCATCATCAAACAATTCGGGATGTTGACGCAAGAGCACGGTACGACGACGTAAGATCAGACGGCTCGTCGTCTTGGTCTTCGTGCGAGACTTGGCCATCGCTTCAATACGCATCCGTTCCTCATAGAGAGAGATGACTTTATCAAAGGGTAATTCATCAATTAGTGTTTGCATAGCGTTAGGATCCTTGCTCGTTCTTTTTTGAGATGATAACAGATCACCAATACTATTGTCATCCTGAAAACTGCTTTGTGGATCATACTTCAGGTTCTAACTGCCAAATCTTGGTTAATATTTCCTTAATGTTCTCTCTGTATCATTGAGATCTACAATAATAAAGGTTAACAAATGGCGCGCTTCAATTATTTACAGGATGCCCGTTCGTGGATTAAAACGAAACTTGTCTCGCGGTGGAGAGATACCTCTCATTTGAAAAAAAACGGGCGTCTTGCGCATGTTTACGAATTTACTAAGTTCAAAGACTGCAAGTTAACTATTGGGGTTTTGGGCTGCCAGGGACACAATGCTGTTGAAAAAAAACAGGTTGCCCTAAACATAGCAACCCGGGCTCCTGATCTAATGATCGGTCTTGGTGATACATTTTACGATTACGGTGTTACCAGTGAGAAAGATCCATTATTTGAGTCTGCTTTCCATCAATTCTATTCCACTGGTGAATTGGAGAATACTCCTTTTTTATCTGTTCTAGGTAATCATGATATGAATTTTCAAAACAAATTCAAAGCTGCCTGGGGGGGAATGCGTAGTTTATGCTTAGGCATTGACGCAACACCGTATGATCGAATGATGGGACAAATTGAACATTCTTATTTGGAAGCTGGCGAAAAGAAAAATTGGTACATGATGAATGACTATTATGTAGTAACTACCGAGTATGCAAATATTTACTTTCTTAATTCCAATTTACTTGCGTTTGATATCGAGCAGCAAGAATGGTTAAGCCAAACCTATAACGCACTTAATGATCCGAAATCTCGTGATAAAAAATGGAATATCATTGCGATGCATCATCCATTGTATTCCCCAGGAAAGCGTTATCTAGGATCAGACTATGATGATATTGACCAGTATGCGTTACCGGAATTTACAAAAGAATTAGATGATGCAAAAGAAAAGGGTGCTCGTTGCTTGAATTTTGCCTTATATAATTATTTTGTAAAATTATATTCAAATGGGATCTGTTTCCAACTTTTCTTGGGCGCGCACGATCATCTATTAGCGGCTATGTGGCAACGGTCATCGCTCCCAGAGTCATGGCAAGTGATCAGTGGTGCAGCGGGTGATCCAAAGGAATTACAATCTGTAAAAATACCACCCCAAGAGCGTTGTGGCGGCACATTCCACTTCGGTGGCGTAGATTTTTATTATGCACATAATGGTCATGTGGAGTTAGAAATAGTCAATAATGGATCAATCATCTTAAAAATCTATGATATTGATAATAGGAGGATTTGCCAAAAAAATTTCCAATTTTCAAATGCTTCTTTCTCGCCAAGATCTACGGATGTATACATAGATCCCATCAAAAATGCTGCTACATCACGGATATGAGTATGTGATACCTTGAAATTTGGTATCGTCATCCCTTCAGTATTAAGCTAATAATTCTTTAATTTTTTGGCTGACAACAGCCATGTCAACGCGGCCTTGAACTTTCGGACGAATGATATTCATCACCTTGCCCATTTCTTTAACACTAGTCGCTTGTGCTTCGCTAATTGCGGCTTTAATATGTTGCGTGATTTCATCAGCCGTTAATTGTATGGGTAAATAGTGTTGCAGCATGTCGAGTTCGGCTTGTTCTTTCGCGGCTAATTCGGGACGTTCACCTTGAATAAATTGAGTGATGGAATCACGACGTTGTTTGACCATTTTTTCAATGACAGCTAAGACATCAGCATCACTTAAATCGGTACGATTGGTCGCATCAGCAGGGGGGGCATCAATTAATTTTTTTTTGATATTCGATAAAATTTCGCGGATAACTAACAGACGATCCGCCGCTTTTGCGCGCATCGCCGTTTTCATATCTTCTTGCAATTGTTGAGTTAGCGTGAGCATGTTGTGTTACTGAGCTTGCGCTTGAGCTTGAGCTGCAGCACGCATGCGCGCTTCACGAGGTTGTGGCATATCGCGCATATTTTTTTTCTGGGTGCGTTTTACCGCAGCAGCAGCTTTACGTTTGCGAGCCCAGGTTGGTTTTTCATAGAATTCGCGTTTACGAACTTCGGCAACAACGCCGGCTTTTTCACACGTGCGTTTAAAACGACGGATAGCTGATTCAAATGGTTCGTTATTTTTCACTTTAATCGATGGCATCTAACAATTCACCTCATGTTTAGGAAGGAGAGATTGTACGGGGATCGGGAGATCCTTGCAAGAAGAAATCATGTCCAACCTAAGTATTTCAACAAAATAAGGTAACTTAACAGGTATGCTAGAGCCGTGCTTCCCTGCATGGCTCCAGGTGCCTTGATATATTTTTCAAGAGACGTTAGCCTGTAGAGTTGCCATCCCTGGACAACTGGATTGTCCGCTTCCCTGCGGCAATGACGGGGAGCCTACCTGGGGAGCCTACATGGGGAGCATCTATGTTACGATGTTTTTTGTAATTTGGCATAATAAAAACCATCGGTTTCTGGTGGCAGGCAATAGCGGCCATAGTGCGCGGGATAGCCCCACGTGGCCGTGATTGGTTTAATTTTGCAATCAGCGGTTATGTTTAAGAATTGTTCAATTACGTTTTCATTTTCTTGCGGAAAGATCGAGCAGGTGGCGTAGAGTAAAATGCCATTCGATTTTAGTAATGGCCACAGCGTGGTTAATAATTTTAATTGCACGGCCGCTAAATTTTCGATGTCGCTGAGTTCGCGTAATGTTTTGATTTCAGGATGACGACGGATCACACCGGTCGCGGAGCAGGGCGCATCCAGCAAGATGCGCTCGAATTTTTTCGGCGTATCTTGCGTGTTCTGAGTAGCTTTAGCGAAGCAGAATACATCATCAACAATAACCTCAGCAGATAAATTTAAGCGCTGTAAATTTTCGTGAATACGTTCGACGCGCTTCGCGTTATTATCGACAGCAATCAACTTGGCTAATTTCGGTTCGACTTCTAAAATGTGACAGGTTTTTCCACCGGGTGCGGCACAACAATCAAGAACCGTTAATCCGGGCTTAAGTTCTAACAATTCAGCTGCAAATTGCGCTGCTTCATCTTGCACTGAAACTTCGCCTTCCATAAATCCAGGCAGATCCGTAATTTTATTTCCCCGCCGCGGCTCTTCTATTCCCTCTACTGCCTGTACCCTCTGTAGTATAAACGGAAGAGGACTCGGGTCTCCTTTCTCTTTTTTCACAATCACAATTCCATCTTTACTAAAGTGACAGGCTACCGCATCAATATTTGCCGCCGCTAATTTCTGCAAATAATCAGCGCGCGAAATTTTTTGTCGATTAACCCGCAAGGTGAGCGGTGGATGTTGATTGTTTGCGACTAATATTTTTGCCCAATCATTCGGCCACACCTGCTTGAGTTGCTCAATGAGCCAATGCGGATGGGCATATTTAGCTACTAAACTGGTGTCAATGCTTTTCACGAGCGACTCTTTCTGTCGTAAAAAGTTACGTAATACCGCATTAACTAAATTAGCAGCCCATACTTTTTTGAGTTGCTTAGCGGCTGTCACACCTTCATTGACGGCAGCAAATTCCGCCGTATCTAAATAGAGTAATTGATAAATACCGACTAATACCAACATATGGATATCTGTATCTTTATCGTGAAACGGTTTTTTCAATAATTTTTTTGCTAAAAATTCAAGTTGCGGTAAATAACGTAATACGCCAAAACATAACTCTTGAATAAAGGGTTTATCATGCCCCACTCGAGCTAGCAAAGTTTCAATATGCGTTTTTTCAGTAATGACTTCCGTCAGTAATTGCGCCGCGACCGCGCGACTATTTAATTTGGCGTAATGATTTTTTTTAATTTCCAAGATGAGTTCCTACTAGCAAACGATGTTGCTGATTTGCAATGTCCGATGTATTTAAAATATTGCCCCCTGGCCATTGTAGTTGTTTGATACGCAATACACTGTGTTCGCCACACGCGACATCTAAGCCCTGTTTATCACGCGCGATAATTGTGCCGGGAATGGCATTCGTCACAGTTGTTAGGATCTCGCTTTGCCAAATACGGAGACGCTCTGCATCAACTTGAGTATGTGCAATCGGCCAAGGATCAAACGCCCGTACCATCCGTTCAATTTGCACTGCGGGGAGTGACCAATTAATTAATGCGTCTTCTTTGGTGATTTTTCGGGCGTGTGTAACCCATTGTTCATTTTGTATCTCTGGTGTTATTTTTTGGTGCTCGATTGCATCAAGATTATTAATGACTAAGATGGCTGCTAATTCACCTAATTTTTTGTGTAATGATCCAGTCGTATCATCAGTTGCAATCGGTAGCATGGCTCTGGCAAGCATCGCTCCTGTATCCATACCGGCATCCATCTGGATCAGGGTCACGCCTGATCCAGGATCTCCCGTTAAAATGGCTGACGTTCCGGGCGATGCACCGCGCCAGCGTGGGAGGATCGAAATATGCGGATTAATACAACCTAAACGGGGTAACTCTAAAATAGGTTTCGGAATTAATAAACCATAGGCCAACACAATCATCAGATCCGGTTGGTATGATTTTAGTAGTTCGTAGTTTTCTGTGGGCTTTAGTGAGGCCGGTTGGACAATCGGGATCTGAGTATAGGTTTGGGTGAATTGTTTAACGGCACTGGCCAACAATTTATGGCCACGCCCAGCCGGCCTGTCCGGTTGCGTCAACACCAACACGATCTCATGCTTCGATTCAGTGAGAGCCTTTAATGTCGGAACGGCTAATTCGGGAGTGCCTGCAAAAATAATACGCACGTTCATCACCTATTCAGTAAATTGCGCCGATTGGCCATGGCTTTTAATGTTACGGTGGTAGCACCTATAAATTCTTCTATAGCAAGGTTACCTTGCGCATTGTGCAACACACTAATACCAGAGGCATCCATGATCCACTGTAACATTTGTTACTCCTGCAATATTTTATGTTGACGTTGTAGTTCTTTTAACGCTTGAGCAAAAGATTGCATACCCACGTTAGCACCCGTTTCAATGACTGACGCAATTTGATGCGTTTTATCTTCGCGAATTAAATTACGTACCGCTGGTGTCGCAATCATCAGTTCCTGTAAGGCCACACGGCCACCGCCTTCGATTGGCAATAAAGTTTGCGCAATCACGGCTTTCAATGATTCAGCTAACATAGCTCGCACGACGGATTTCTCATCACCACTAAACACATCAATAATGCGATTAATGCAGCCCACTGCTGAGGAAGTATGCAAGGTACCAAAAACTAAATGGCCGGTTTCAGCGGCAGTTAATGCCAAGCGGATCGTTTCTAAGTCACGCATCTCGCCGATTAAAATAACATCGGGATCTTCGCGTAATACCGCTCGTAATGCATTCTGAAAATTGTCGGTATGTGCCCCCACTTCACGTTGTTGAATTAAGCTATTTTTGCTTTGATACATGTATTCAATTGGTTCTTCGATAGTAACCATATGGCGCTTTTGCGTTTCATTAATATAATTGATCATGGCCGCTAAGGTCGTTGATTTACCGCTACCGGTTGGTCCCGTGACTAAAATCAAGCCATTATCAATATTGCACAATTTAGAAATTTTTGAACCCATGCCTAGATCCGCTAAAGTCGGTATTTTAAGGTTAATAACACGCAGCGCCGCACTCAAACCATTAGCGTGTTTAAAGACGTTTACCCGAAATCGTGCAACCGACGGTAGTGCATAAGCAAAATCTTGTTCATTGTTCTCAGCGTTAAATTTAGAATTTAGTTGCGTTAAGATCTTCTTGAATTCGGCAAGTGTTAAAATAGCTTCGCCTTCAATTGGTGCTAAATTTCCATCAATGCGCCACCAAGGAACGGTATCCGATGTTAAGTGTACATCCGATGCTTTATGCTGCACCGCTTTTTCTAGTAAGGAATTGATATCCATTTCAACTCCCTTGTTGAGATCTATCAAAGCATTATAGCAAATACTTACCCTTTTTTCAAAAATTACTTCTGGCGCGCATGGATAAAGTCGCAGCGGTACATGAACGAAATCCATTTCATTTTAGTTAGGACTTCCGCAAAAAGCAATCTGCTTTGTAGCAAACTTGCTCAAAATCCTCATGTATGTACATATACATTCCGGTATTTTTGCTCATTTTCGCCTCGCATCTCATCTTTTTGCGTAAGTCCTATTTAGTTTTAAGTCTGCACCTGCAGCAGGTGATCCAATGTTGAGTGCTTACAAAATTCATTCGGAAAAACAAAATCTGGATCAGCCGCCGTGTTCAAACCAAGCAAGAGTAGCATTTGAATCGTGATTCGAGCTTGGCTATCACTGATAAGGACAGATGCGAGATCTCTGATAGGCTGTGCAAAACTTCGCAAATAATTTCATCTACGCAAGTCTACGGCATAATCGGCTATCGGTAAAACCGTCGTGATCAATTTTTGTTGCTGCATCCACTTCGCAAATGAAGTATAGCGTGCTGCATTCAGCGCTATCGAATTGTTTGTAAATAAAGGCAGTGTAATATTCCAAGCGGCTTGATTAAGCGCTTTCATGCTAACTGGTTTTGCCAATGTGGGATAGGCCTTTATGAGCAACTGCCAGCTCTCTTTGGGATGCTGCTTAATATATTGCGTTGCTTCATCGATAGCTTGCATGAATGCTAATAATCGTGGATCGTGCAGGTTGTTTTTATTCGCGACAAAAATTAGCTCATCATAGTTTGGGACGCCATTTTGCTCCGGATAAAATACGCGTGCCGGATGGTGCGCTAATGCGAGTTCAGGAATTTCAAAATTACGTTGTGCGCCGCTAATCGCAGCTACTTGCTTGCTTAATAAGGCTTGTACAAGATTGTAATTGACATTGATCAGTTCAACTGATGTAGGATCAACATGATTGTAACGCAACATCGTATCTAAAATGGCATCGCCAACCCCGGATATCGACACACCAATTTTTTTGTTTTTTAAATCGGCCATCGTTTTAATATCGCCACTCTGAAAGGTCGCGACCACGCGCAATGGCGAATCAATTAATGTGCCGATGCGTACCAGGGGTAAGCCATTGGCAACTTGCAAATATAATTCGGGTTGATAATCAATGCCAATATCAGCTTGATCTGCAGCCACTAATTTAACAGCATCGGCTGGATCAGCCGGTTGTATAATATTAACCGTGAGGCCATATCGTTTAAAAAAGCCTTTTTCCTGTGCGATCACGATCGGCGCATGTTGTGGATTGACAAACCAATCTAAAATAATTGTGAGCGGTTTATTGTTTGCGAAAATAGCGCAGCTGAGTAAGCACAGATTTAGTGTGCAAAAAATTTTTCTCAGATTCATATATTCTCTTGTAGGGGCACGTTGCGCGTGCCCAAAATAATTTGAGAGAAGGGCACGCGCAACGTGCCCCTACATTTTCCACGTGATCGTTTTATTTAAGATCCAGTCCATCGTGTAGTACAACGCTAGCGATAACATCGTAATACTAAACAATGCGGCAAACATTAACGTGATCTGCATTCGCCCATTCGCATTCAACATCAAAAATCCTAAACCATGACTCGATCCAACCCATTCACCAATAATCGCACCGATCGGTGCCAGTGCCGTGGCAACTCTTAATCCTGACGCTAAGGCAGGTAACGCAGCGGGAATGCGAATGTGCCAGAGGATTGCCCAGCGGTTAGCCCTCATAGTTTTAGCTAGATCTAACCAGGCTAAGGGGGTGCGGCGCAAGCCATCATAAAAAGCCGTTGTCACCGGAAAAAAAATCATGATGGTCGCGGTGATCACTTTTGATGCTTCACCGTAACCAAACCAGACGACGAGTAACGGTGCAATCGCAAAGGTGGGGATCGCTTGGCTGATCACTAACACGGGAATGAGCCATAAACGTGCAGGTTTAAACATCGCCAATAATAATGCGGAAATGATCCCAGTAAGCGCACCAAAAAATAAGCCCAACAAGGTTTCGGCCAAGGTGGGTTGGGTTTGCTGCCAAATTAATGAGAAATTAGCAATCCAGGTATACATGACAGCTAGCGGTGTGGGTAAAATATAATCCGGTAATTTAAACATAAAAACGACTAATTGCCACAGCAATGCTAAGCTGAGTATGACGATTAATAAGCGAAAAATTTTTGCTACGCTACGTATCACATCAACTCCTGCGCTAATTGCAAACGTGCTAATAGTTCGCCTTGTAACTGGAGAATAGTAGGGGCCGTGATTGCACGTGGAATTGTTCCTGCTGGGATGATTGGCGCGCCTAATTGTGCCGGCATGCCCGCTAACACATAGATCACATGACCGAGACGTAACGCTTCGAGCGGATCATGCGTGACTAAGATCACCGTTTTATGTTGCAATAATTCAGCCGCGAGATCGTGTAAATTTAAACGAGTGATGACATCTAACGCGGCGAACGGTTCATCCATGAGGACGATAGGTTTATCTTCTAACAGGGTGCGCACTAACGCCACGCGCTGACGCATACCACCGGAAAGTTCAGCAATTTTTTGTTTTGGATTTTTTAAACCGACGCGTTTGAGTAATTCACGGGCTTGTATTTTTTTTACCGAGGTGATTTCACCGCGTAAACGCGAACCCAGCAAGCAATTTTGTTCAGTATTTAACCAGGGTAATAAGGAGTCAGTTTGTGCCATATAGGCGATGCGAGTCTGGATCGGTTGATTATCGGTCGCGCGGATCGTTCCAGAATATTGGATCGATTTGTGAGTATACAGATCGGCGATCAAATGTAATAAACTGGATTTTCCGACACCACTGGGGCCGAGTAAGCAGGTAAATTGACCGCCGGTAAATTCGCACGATAAATTGTTAAATAAAGTTTGCTGGGCAAATGCCAACGAGATATTGTTTAGAATAATTCCAGGAGCGCTCATCACTTTTCCTACGCAGCTGTTAAGCAGTTCAGGTTCAAGGGTCATTCGTCACAGGGATCTCTCAGCTGATCACACCAGCTCCCCTAAGTTAGGATCGCACTTTACCAAGTTTGCACAATCGCTGCAACTTGTTCTGGTGTAATGTCACTCATGGATCCTGCGGCCACTAAATAGTGGGCTTGTTGACCAATGGGTCCCCAGCGATCGGGAGATTTACCTTTTTCAGCCGGATACAGGCCTAAGCAATGAATGCCTAATGCAGCAGCGATATGCAGTGGACCGGTACTTCCGACGACAATGCCATTAACATGACTTAACAGATCAACGAATTCTACTAAGTCTAATTTACCGACGGTATCTTGCACGTGCAACTCGGTTTGTAATAATAATTTCAACCTCAATTTTTCAGCCGCCGTGCCAGTAATAATAATATTAAATTTATCTAATGGTAACAGTTGGATCAATCGCGCAAAATTTTCCATCGGCCATTCTTTAGTATTGCCATTGGTAAGGGCATGGATCACAAGATTAAAACGGTTTTTATCTAAAAATTTGCTTATCTTAGCTGACGGTTTGGTCGAGTGTTGAATAGGTTGTAATGCCGCAATGTCAGCGAGTGAAAAATTAGTTTTTAATCCGAGTGGTTTAAGCAATTTGAAATTCAGTTGTGCTTCGTGCAGGAGCGAATTTTTGCGGGTGACGTTTACTAATCGGTTACAGGTCAACCAATGATACCAGCGACGATTGGTGCCAATGCGAATGGGTATGCCAGCTTGCTTTGCGAGTTGTGCCATTTTTTTATTGGGTGCGACGTGTAAAATAATATCGGCTTTGGGTAAAGTGAGTAGATTATCCGCGCTGAGAAATTGATCCACTGCTGGGCACGCCTTGACAACGGCTGAGGCATAATCGCGAGCTAAAAAAATAATGTGTGATTGCGGCCATCGCTGTTTTAAGTAAATGGCTAGTGGTAGTGTTAATACGACATCACCCAGGTTATCGGTGCGGCTAATAATAATAGTAGGGTTGGTTTTCATAACAGCAGTGTAACTGATCATTCCAGAAATAGTCTATACTTACTAACCTAGTATAAGGAGACTTTATGACGCTGAATAATATAAGTAAATGGGTATTAGTGGGTTGCGTGGCGTTAGGATTAGCGGCTTGTAGTTCACCAAAACCAGCGCCTCAACTCGCAAAACCACCACGTCATATGTGTGATGCATATGAAGCGCATATCGTGGGTATTAAAGATGGCATGCATAAAGAAGCCATCAATTATGATTATGCCAAAGCTAATAATTGCCCTTATGATGACAGTGATATCAATGCTGCTTATTTGAAAGGCTACCAATCTGGTCGGCAAATGAAGTAAATACTTACTGAAACATATAAAATAGGAGCTGAATAGCTCCTATTTCTTACGAATAGCATTGCCATACGTGTAATGAAAGCAAAAGCCGACAAAAGTAATTTTAGATAAACCTTGGGAATTTTTACTGCGATAGAGTCTAAATGCTTGCGGTACAAATAATGCGGCGTTAACAAACAAATTGGCACCAAAAATAAAGCTTACTACTATTTGTAGGATATCCATAGTCTCTCCAAATTATGAGGATAGTTCAATAAGGGGGCTGCAAATTATATTCTATTTTTAGCTAAATTGTTTCAAATTTTAACGAGAAAATGGCTAAAGGCGACAATTATTTAATAGAATTATATTTTAGGGAAGTTCAGCATGAACTCGATACAGTCATTCTCAACAACCTGGCAGTTGATATCACCGCTAAAACTCTGCATTGTCAATTTACAAAAAGCCAGGCCAATTCCTGTACCCTCCTGCTTCGTGGTATTGAAACCATCAAATAAATTCGAGATCGCTTCATTTGTTACATCGCCTGCGGTATCTTTAAAGCGTAGAATATTTACGTCTTCTTTAAGTTCTGTCGTGATGTGAATTTTACCTTTATTGTGTTTTTTAATTTGATAAAGTGCATTTTTGAGAAGATTGAAAATAATTCGATAGAGTAATACTGAATTACCCTTAAATACAAAATCGCCTCCCGATTGCCACTCAACCAGCGCTTTGTCGTTACCCTCAAAGGGATAAGAGTTAATCGCTTTAGTGATACAACTGTTAATGCGGCATTCAACCAGATCTTCGCGTGATGTTGAACCACTCACCGCATGACTCACTGTTTTTAAATCATCATCAATAAAGGTATTCATTTGATCAATTAGTTCGAGTAATTTATCAGGAATTTTAGCCAAATAGTCAATTTGAAAATCGGTCAACTCTTCTACACCGGTCAAATTTTCCGCTCTGGCGCTTCTGTAGCCTGCAACCAATGAATCAAAATATTTTTTCATTGAAGTAGACATCATGCGTGCGACGACAAGTGGATTTCGTAGATCATGTGCCATGCTACCCGTTAAAATAGTTATGGCGCGGCGAATTTCAGCTTCACGCTCGTGTGCCGCTTTAAGAGCAGCTTCAGTATTTTTTTGTTCGGTAATATCTAACGAGATACCTAAAATGCCGAATACTTCTTCCGTGTCATTTTTCAATGGAAATTTTTGACTTAATACGATTGATGGTTTGCCATTAAATATGGCTGATTCCTCCATCGTAATGGCCTTTCGGTTATTCATAACTTTCAAATCATTTTCACGAAATTTTTTTGCATCACCTGCCGCCCAAGTTAATTCAAAATCAGTCTTGCCAATTACTTCTTGGCCATTATTCAAGCCTAAACTTCTGGCTTGAGCATCATTACAACCTACATAAATACCGTTTACGTCCTTCCAGTATAAGTGGCCTGGTAAGCTGTAAATAATATTATTAAGTATCATTTCTAATTGCTGCTGAGTATGATGAGCAACTTTTTCTCTTTCTTTGATATCAATAATGTTGGTAGAAATTCCCAATAAGCCAATCACTTTATTATGTTCGTTGAATAAAGGCTTCTTATGAGAAATAAAATATTTTAAATCGCCATTAGGCTGTATAACTGTTTCTTCAAAAATTTGTTCTCTGCAGGAGGACATAACGAGTTCATTAACTTCATCCACTTTTTCAGTTTCTTCGGCTGTCGCATAAAATTGAGTAAAATCTCGATTTCTTTTGCCGACAATATCAAGTGGCGACGCTAAACCGTATGATTTCGCTTGTGCAATGTTACATCCCATATACACATTGTCACGGTTCAGCCAGTAAATATGTCCGGGTATATTCTTTAAGATAAATTTCGTGTTCTGTAATAACGATGTATCGGTCATTTTAACCACTTTAATTTTTTAACTTGTGCTTTTGTTTGAATATCCATAGTCTCTCTAAATTATGAGAATCCTGAATTCAAGTAATAAGTGCAACTCAGTAGTTAAGTGAAACGGAAAGTGAGTTAGCTGTTATAGTCATAAGTTCACTCGGTTCACAACAAACGGGAGAACTTATGGAACACTATAGTCAGCTAACACAAGAGCAACGATATCATAT
>SHZH01000032.1 GCA_009692385.1 Gammaproteobacteria bacterium
CGCCCTGCGGCGATCAAGCAACTTGAAACACTCGCCAATACCGTCGGTGTAAAATTTTTCCCGAGTGACAGTAAGCAAGATCCAGTGGCGATTGCTAAAGCCGCGGTGCATGAAGCTAAAATTCAACATCTTGATATTGTGATCATCGATACGGCAGGCCGTCTAGCCATTGATGCCGAAATGATGCAGGAAATTAAAAATATTCATGCCGCCATCAATCCAATCGAAACCTTATTTGTCGTCGATAGCATGACCGGCCAAGATGCGGCTAATACGGCGAAAGCCTTTAATGATGCGTTGCCACTGACGGGGGTCATCTTAACAAAAGTCGATGGTGATGCACGTGGTGGTGCAGCATTATCCGTTAGACAAATCACCGGCAAACCGATCAAATTTTTAGGTGTCGGTGAAAAAACCGATGCGCTCGAACCTTTTTATCCGGATCGTCTCGCATCGCGTATTCTCGGTATGGGCGATATGTTAACCTTGATCGAACAAGTCGAACAAAATGTTGATAAAAACAAAGCCGAACAACTTGCTAAAAAATTACAAAAAGGTAAACGCTTCGATCTGCAAGATTTTTCTGATCAATTACAACAAATGCAAAACATGGGCGGCATGAGCAGCTTGATGAATAAAATTCCTGGGGCGGCCCAATTAAAGTCTAGCGCTAATGATAGCGTACACAAGAAAATGTTAGCCATTATTGGATCGATGACACCCAAAGAACGCCGCAGTCCGGATCTATTGCAAGCGTCACGTAAAAAACGGATCGCTAAAGGTTCGGGTACCGAAGTACAAGATATTAACCGTCTGCTCAAACAATTTATGCAGATGCAAACAATGCTCAAACGCTTCGGTAAAAACCCGATGGCGTTAAAATCTTTAATGAAAGGTATGTAATGAATATTAACCAAACCATTGCCAAAGAACTCAATGTTAACGTAGCCCAAGTCGAAGCCACAGTTGCTCTACTTGCCGAAGGTGCGACCGTACCTTTCATCGCTCGCTACCGTAAAGAAGTGACCGGTGGTTTAGATGATACGCAATTGCGCAATCTCCATGAACGTCTGGGTTATTTACGAGAATTAGAAGATCGCCGTGCCACAGTATTAAATAGCATCGACGAACAAGGTAAATTAACCCCTGAATTGAAAAATGAAATTTTAGCCGCCGATAATAAAGCACGTCTCGAAGATCTCTATTTACCTTACAAGCCTAAGCGCCGTACCAAAGCACACCTTGCACGTGAGGCTGGATTAGAACCCTTAGCCGATGCTTTATTAAATGATCCTAATTTGGTACCTGAAACGGAAGCACAACACTATTTAAATCCCGAAAAAGAAATTAATGACGTGATCGCTGCATTAGATGGCGCACGGCAAATTCTGATGGAGCGTTTCGCCGAAGATGCTGATTTACTGCAGAAATTACGTGACTATGCTGTCACTCATTCATTCTTCACTAGCAAAGTCGTAAAGGATAAAAATACTGAAAGCAGTAAATTTGCTGATTATTTTGATTATCAAGAACCCTTACAACGCGTCCCCTCACATCGCGCGCTGGCGGTATTTCGTGGACAAAACGAAGGGTTTTTACGCGTTGGTATTGAGTTTCTGAATGAACACGAAACATTAGATTGTCTCGCCATGATTGCGCAGCGATTTGCTGTGAAAAAGCAACCACGAGCCATAAATGCGCTAAAAACGAGGGGAGGCGCGGAGGCGGTTCCCTTTGATGCGACTGCAGCAAAGGTGCCGCAGAGACAGGACCCCGAGTATAGTGCAGCTGAGTGGCTCTGGGAAACGGTGGAATGGTGTTGGAAAATTAAATTATCACTCAAGATCGAACTCGATTTGTTAAACCGATTACGTGAAAATGCCGAAGAACAAGCCATCAACGTTTTTCAAGCTAATTTAAAAAATTTACTGATGGCAGCCCCTGCGGGTCATCGCGTGACGATGGGATTGGATCCGGGGTTACGGACTGGTGTGAAAGTGGTGGTGGTCGATGATACGGGCAAACTATTAGCGCATCATGTGATCTTTCCGCACGTGCCACGTCAAGAATGGGATAAATCGTTATTAGAACTCGCTAAACTTTGTCAGCATTATAAAGTAAACTTAGTGAGCATTGGTAATGGTACAGCCTCACGCGAAACTGAAAAGCTCGTGGTCGAACTCAACAAAAAATTTCCCGAACTAAAATTACTGCACATGGTCGTCTCTGAAGCGGGCGCTTCTGTCTATTCTGCTTCCGCATTAGCTTCAAAAGAATTTCCGGATCTCGATGTTTCTTATCGCGGTGCCGTATCCATTGCACGTCGTCTGCAAGATCCACTTTCAGAACTAGTGAAAATCGATCCGAAAGCGATTGGTGTCGGTCAATATCAACATGATGTGAATCAAATTAAATTAGGCAAAAGTCTTGATGCAGTATTAGAAGATTGCGTCAACGCGGTCGGCGCGGATGTAAACACGGCCTCGGTGCCGTTACTAAAAATCATTGCCGGTCTAAATGAAACCGTGGCAAAAAATATTGTATCGTATCGCGAAGCGAATGGTCGCTTTAAAGATCGCGAAGCCATTAAAAAAATTCCTCGCTTTGGTGATAAGACCTTTGAACAAGCTATCGGTTTCTTACGTGTTATCGGCGGTGAAAATCCACTCGATGCCTCGGCCGTGCATCCTGAAGCGTATCCAGTCGTCGAACATATCATCAAAAAAACGGGCAAAACCATTCAAGAATTAATGGCGGATATTAAAATCATCAAAACATTAAACGCTCAAGACTTTGTCACCGAACAATTTGGTTTGCCCACGATCCAAGATATTTTCGCTGAATTACAAAAACCTGGACGCGATCCACGCCCTGAATTTAAAACCGTCACGTTTAAAGAAGGGATCGAAACGCTTAAAGATTTAAAACCCGGCCTGCAATTAGACGGTGTCGTAACCAACGTCACCAACTTTGGGGCGTTTGTTGATATCGGCGTGCATCAAGATGGTCTCGTTCATATTTCACAACTAGCGGATCAATTTGTCAGCGATCCGAATCAAGTCGTAAAAGTCGGCCAAATTGTTAAAGTCAAAGTGCTTGAAGTAGATCTAACGCGTAACCGCGTGCAGCTGACGATGAAAACCGACGTAACTGCTAATCAACCACCGCAGCCACGTGCTACCCAAGATAATCGGCACCGCACACCCCAACAGCAAAAAAAAGCACCACCCCCCGCAAAACCGGCAACGATGGGTAGTTTTGGTGCGATGCTGAAAGATGCGTTGAAATAAAATTAGCTGAAGTAATGACCGCCAAAATAGTAGAAAGAAATGCATATTTTATTTTCATATTATCCTCACGATATTCGTGATTGTTTTCGGATTCAGAATCATAATACAAACGACAAATACTACACTATTCAACTTCTTAGGCTTTAGCAAAATCGGGGTTATTCCAGTTTTTAATGGCTAAGATGATCAGATAAACAATGCTACTGAGCTGCATCAAAACATATGCAATCACAGCCCCAAATCCGCCATAGAGTAATGCACCAAAATAACCTAGCACAATATAAATCAACACAGAAATTACTGAAAAATACATATATCCTTTCAACTTGCCCGACTGTTGAAAGATCCAACCTAATGGAGAGAAAGTTACTGTAATAAAAATAGTTCCGCCAATAATCAACAAAAGTGGATATGCGGCTACAAATTCCGAACCAAAATGTACTAACCATTCTTTGCCCCAAATGATCATTACAATAAAAATGGCACCGCTGCTAGCACCGCTTATTAAAATTGCATTAAATAATAGCGAGCTTATCTGTTTTTTATCTTTTTCACCCACCGTCGTCGTGATCTTGGGTGACATAACCGATAAAATGGCACTATTAATAACCCACATTAGATTAGAAATCATAAAAACTGCGGCAATAAATCCAGGAAGTTGATGATTTGAATCAAAAATTGACGATATAATCAATAAAAATGTACCAATAAAAGAAATAGAAATATTGAGAAAATAGAGCTCTTGCGTGACTACTCGCCAATTTTTTGATTCATAGCGTGGCGTTTGAAGCTTAAGTTTTGGCAATTCAGTTTTTAGATATGCAAAAATAAAGCCGATAACGATGGCTAAGAATGTTGCCAAAAAATAAATCATTAATGCTTCTGCAACCGTAAATCGCCTAACAAACAATAAAAAAATGCTTAACGAGCTTAATGTCAAGATGGGTCGTAATGCAGTTAACATAAACAAGGAAAAACTTCCATGATTACTCGCGCGAATAAATTTTCCAACATAAATCAGAAACGCCAAAAACGGCACACCCCAAAGGAAAAAATAAAGTGGATGCGTTTGCTTAATGTTCAACACATGTTCGCCAGTCAGGTAATATAAAATTAGCATAACCAATATGCCCGCGCTAAACACCATGAGATCAACGATAAGTATCCACTTGTTAAAATAACGAAGATATCCGCTGAACCCGGCATAATCCTGGTTTTTAAGGTAGGTTGGTATAAATCGACTCAATCCAGCATCGGCGCCAAATAAGATGAATCCAGCAATCATGAGTAAGGATGACGTCGTCGCCGCATATTCCCCAAAAACTTTGACACCTAATACACGAGCAACAATAACGCTCGTTGCATAACTCACCGCGTAAGAAAACAAACCGATAATTATCGCATAAGTCATTTTTTTTACAGAATCGGAAACATGATCGTCCCAAACCTCTTTAATAAAATGTTGATGTTCTAACATAAATGCTTACTCATACTTATATTATTGTATCTTTATAAACCAAGATGGGATTGTAACACTTAACACCACCTTATCCGATGACTGTTGGGAAAAGTTATTTTTAATTATGCCAATTGGTATACGATAGCGCTGGGATATTGCCCTGGAACAGGGGATGATACTCTAATATCTTGGCAGCTAATAAAAATATACCCTAATAAGCAACATTTCTAGTTGCTCTTTAATCGTTTTCTAATTAGAATACCACCCCTTCCGCTCGGTTTTGGAGCAGGAATGATTTATCAAATTAGAGGTTTATAGTAATGGTTAAGATCCGTTTAGCGCGCACTGGTGCCAACAAACGCCCGTTTTATCACATCGTCGCGGCTGATTCACGCAAACCACGCGATGGTCGCTATCTCGAACGCGTAGGCTTTTTTAACCCCATCGCGGCGGGTAAAGAAGAACGTGTACGCATTGATGTAGAACGTTTAACGTATTGGATACAAAATGGCGCACAATTAAGTGAGCGCGTTGCTGAATTAATAGCGACTGATAAAACGACTGTTAAAGCGGCGTGAGCGCTGATTTAGTCATTATTGGCAAAGTCGGGGCACCGCACGGTATTCGCGGCTGGGTTTCGATCCACTCCAGCACGCAGCCACGTGAAAATATTTTAGACTATTTACCTTGGTTTATAAAACGTGCTTATACCGATACCTGGCAAGAAATCGAAGTGATCGATGTTAAGGGACAACAAAAACTACTCGCATTATTTGCCGAGTGTGCGGATCGCACGGCGGCCGAGAAATATGTTAATGCAGAGTTAGCCATACCGCGCGATCGTTTACCGGTGTTGGCAAAAGATGAATATTATTGGTCGGATCTAACCGGTTTAACGGTGACAACGACTGAAGGTCGCGAACTCGGTAAAATTGATCACCTGTTTGCAACGGGCGCCAACGATGTGCTGGTGATCAAAGGTGAGAAAGAATATTTAGTGCCCTACGTAAAAGATCGTGTGGTAAAAAACATTGATCTAAAAGCAGGCACGATGACGGTTGACTGGGATCCAGATTTTTGACCCTCACCCTCCCCTCTCCCACTAAGTGGGAGAGGGGAAATTGAAAGAGAAAAGATTTTGAGAATTGGAATTATTAGCCTCTTTCCTGAAATGTTTGCTGCGCTGAATTATGGAATACCGCGCCGCGCCCAGGAAAAAGGGGCGCTCGAATTAGAATATTGGGATCCACGGTGCTATACCACCGATGTCCATCGCACGGTCGATGACACACCCTACGGCGGTGGCCCAGGGATGGTCATGAAGGTTGCTCCCTTGCAAGCAGCGATTGCTGCAGCGCGGGAAAAACTGCCGAAAGCAACGATAATTTATTTATCGCCACAAGGAAAGCGGCTTGATCATGCAACGATCGCGCAGTTGAGTGAAACCCCAGAATTGATTTTGTTATGCGGTCGTTATGAAGGCATCGACGAACGCTTAATTGCACTGGAAGTAGATGCCGAATATTCGATTGGCGACTATGTGTTAAGTGGCGGTGAATTGCCAGCTATGGTACTTATCGATGCGATCAGTCGACATTTGCCGAATGTGCTAGGTGATAGCGATTCAGCCATTGAAGATTCGTTTGTAGATGCCTTATTAGATTGTCCGCATTATACGCGGCCAGCAGAAATTGCGGGGAAATCAGTACCGGATGTACTATTAAGCGGTGATCATGCTGCCATAAAACAATGGCGCTTAAAGCAATCATTAGGACGTACCTGGGAACGGCGTCCGGATCTATTAGAAAATAGAGCGAAACAAAAAACACTGAGTAAACTTGAACAAAGCTTACTTGAAGATTATAAAAAAGACAGCGGTAGGAGCTAACATGAGCAAGATCATTCAACAACTCGAAGCAGAGCAAATGCGCACTGATCTGCCTGAATTTAAAGTCGGCGATACCCTGGCGGTACACGTCAACGTAAAAGAAGGTGAGCGTAAACGTACCCAAGCATTTGAAGGTATCGTGATTGCTAAACGTAATCGTGGCCTTAACTCTGCATTTACCGTACGTAAAATGTCGCATGATGAAGGCGTGGAACGTGTTTTTCAAACACACAGTCCCATCATTAGTTCAATCGAGGTAAAACGTCGTGGTGACGTCCGTAAAGCGAAGCTTTATTACTTGCGCGATTTAACGGGACGCGCAGCGAAGATCAAAGAAAAAGTAGGCGCAGCGAAAAAAGTAGCAGTGAAAAAAGAAGAGGCTTAATTGCCTCTTCTCTCGTTTTACAAAGTATAATAAATTGGCTCGTGAGGTTATATGTTACAAAATGAAGTGATCCCTCTTATCTCTGCTGATCAAAAACTCCCTGAGATCACCTTTCGCGCTGTTATTTTATCTCTCATTTTAGTGGTGCTATTAGGCGCGGCGAATGCCTATCTCGGCTTAAAAGTCGGTCTCACCATTTCAGCGTCTATTCCCGCTGCGGTGATCTCGATGAGCGTGTTACGTTGGTTTAAAAATTCCAATGTACTCGAAAACAGTATTGTACAAACTGCTGCATCCTCGGGTGAAGCCCTAGTGAGTGGTATTATTTTCACCATACCCGCATTACTGCTGCTCCATTTTTGGGCTGATTTTAACTATTGGCAAACAGTCTTAATTGGTATTATTGGTGGTACCTTTGGCGTGTTATTTTCAATTCCAGTACGTCGCGCCTTAATAAATGATCGCGCTCTACTCTTCCCTGAAGGCATGGCCATCGCCAACGTATTGAAAGCCAGTGTCAACTCTAAACTTGGCATGGCACCCCTCATTCAAGGGGGCATTATTGGCTCGGTGATTAGTTTTGCTCAAGGCGGATTGCAACTTTTTAGTGACAGTGTGGGTTTATTTGTAATGCGTGCTAGCAGTGTCTGGGGGCTATCGATTGGTTTTACACCCGCCATGATCGCCGCTGGCTACATTGTCGGCGTAAATATTGCCATCGGTATTTTAGTCGGTGTGGTACTCACCTGGGGAATTATTCTACCGATTTTATCGCACGCTTATGTCGCGACAGCGGGCCAATCGGCAATGGATGTTGCCATGATTATTTTTAAAACCCAAATTAAATATATCGGTCTAGGTGCCTACCTAGTCGGTGGCTTATGGACCTTTATCAATTTAATCAAACCACTCACTAAAGGTATTAAATCGAGTATACAGGCTACCCGGAAGGGTTTACATCAAGCTTCGGTACCCCGAACCGATCGCGACATTCCATTTAAGCTACTTATTTGGATGGTCATCTTCATGATCGTGCCGCTGTATTTCTTGTTATCTGATGTACTGAGCAATGCAAATTTACAGGTGAGTGCGTCATTACATATTTCCATGACTTTATTAGGCGTGGGTTTGTGCGTGATCTGCGGTTTTATTTTAGCCGCTATCTGCGCTTATTTTGCCGGCTTGATAGGCTCGAGCAGTAGCCCCATTTCGGGTGCGATTTTAATTATGTTGTTGATAACCTGCTTGATATTCGCGTTTATCTTAAAACACGTGATCAATCTAAATGATGCGATGGTATTAATGCGCGCCTCGGCCTATACCGTGATGATCACCGCCGTCGTCGCTACGATGGGGGCTATTTCTAATGACACGATGCAAGATATGAAATCCGGTCAAATGCTTGGTAGTACGCCTTGGAAGCAACAGATGATGCTGATCATCGGTACTATTGCTGCGGCACTGGTCATACCTGAAGTGCTTAAATTACTCTACAATGCTTACGGCATCGCGGGTAGTTTTCCTCATCCTGGTATGGATCCGAGCCGATCACTTAGCGCGCCCCAAGCCAGCTTGGTCGCTGCCGTGGCAGAAGGTATATTTAATGGTAAGTTACCTTGGCATTTAGTGAGCTTGGGCGCAGGTATCGCACTGGTCTTCATTATTTTTGATGCCTTCTTACGCCGCCGTGGTTTACGCTTACCGATTTTAGCCGTAGCAATGGGTATTTACTTACCGACGGCAGTTAACACAGCCATTATTATGGGTGGTTTGTTATCGTATTTCTCACACCGTAAGCAGAAATTAATGTCAACGGAAGAAGGTGGCGAACAAAATGCGACGCTGTTTGCCTGTGGCACAGTGGCTGGCTCAGCCTTGATGGGCGTCGTATTAGCGATACCATTTGTGATATTCTCATCATCAGACATATTAAAAATTATGCCGGATAGCTTAGGTTGGCTGGCCAGTATTTTGGGTGTCGTCAGTGGTGTATTTTTATTAACCTGGATGTATCGCGCATCTAGAAAATAAAATTAATAATCGAGTAGGAGGCGACTCACGCTACCGTCCACTCACACCACCGTACGTGCGATGTCGCCGGGAATGTCAGTTAAAACAACAAATTGCGTGCAAAATTTGTACCTCGGTGATGATCCTAATTACTACACGTTTATGGGGTGTTAATACACACGTTTATCCACAGGAATTGTTAATAACTTTTTCGGGTGATTTGCATCTTTGCGTTAGATCAGTTGCTCCAGCAGATCCAAAATTCGAGTTTCCAACACCTCAATCTGCTGTTTAACCCCTTGATATTCTTGTTGTAAATTAGCTAAACATACCGCTGCATCAGTTTGATACAAATTTGGGTTATTCAAATTAGATTCAATCTCATGTAAGCGTTGTTGAGTAACTGCTAATTGTTGCTCAAATTTTGTCAGATCCTTTTCGAGCTTACTATTGCTTGGTTTGGACACGGCGGCTGATCCAGATTTTATTTTTCCGGATGAATTTTGTAAGCACTCGACATTATTCGTGCGTTCTGTTATCCACTGTTGATAATTTTTCAGATCGCCTGCAAAGGGTTTGACACTGCCATCGGTGACTAAATAAAATTCATCCACCAAGCTTTGTAGCAAATAACGATCATGTGTGATCAATACTAAGGCGCCATCATATAATTCTAGTGCTGAAGTAAGCGCTTGACGCATTTCCATGTCCAGATGGTTGCTCGGTTCATCGAGTAATAATAAATTAGGTTGTTGCCAGACGAGTAGAGCGAGTGCTAAGCGGGCTTTTTCGCCACCCGAAAAATATTTTATCGGTTCAAATACACGCTCATCACGAAAATTAAATGCACCTAAAAATTGGCGCGCTTCTTTTTCCGAAACATTGGGATCGAGATCACGCAGATGCCAAAAAGCGCTTTCATTTAAGGTTAATTGTTCGAGTTGATGTTGTGCGAAATAAGCGATTTTTATTTTTGAGCTTACGGTCATTTTACCTTGTGGTTTCAGTTCACCAGAAAGAACTTTCACTAAGGTTGATTTACCTGCACCGTTCAATCCGAGTAAGCCTAAGCGATCGCCCGGGCGTAATGACAGGCTGACATTTTTGAGAATAATCTTTTCGCCATAACCGATGTTGGCTTGATCCAAGGACAAAATTGGATTGCCCGCGGAAGGTGCGGGCTTAAAACTAAAATGAAAGGGATTGCGTTCATGTACTGCCGCCACTTTATCCATGCGCGCGATCATTTTCATGCGTGACTGCGCTTGTTTTGCTTTCGAAGCCTTGGCACGAAACCGATCGACAAAACTTTGCAGATGAGCTATTTTCTTTTGCTGTTTTTCAAATGCCGCGTGCTGATTTTCTAATTCTTGCGCATATTGTTCTTCGAAGCTGGAATAATCACCGGTATAACTTTTCAGCTGTTGATCAATAACAAACACAATGCGTGACACGACATTATCAAGAAATTCTCGATCATGCGAAATAATAATCACGGTTTGTTTTAAATCTTTCAGCCATGTTTCTAACCAGAAAATAGCTTCTAAGTCTAAGTGGTTAGTCGGTTCGTCGAGTAATAACAAATCACTGGGAGCGAGTAAAACGCGTGCTAGATTGAGGCGCATCCGCCAACCGCCCGAAAACGCATCAACAGGTAAAGTCAGTTCATCTTGCGCAAAACCAAGGCCGATAAGGATTTTTGCGGCACGACTGGGCGCGCTATAACCATCAATTTCCGCGAGACGATTATGCAATTGCGCAATGCGATGGCCGTCTTCGCTCATCTCAGCGAGTTCTAATTGTGCTTGAATAGTAGCCAATTCAGCATCACCCCCTAATACGTGATCAGTTGCTGTTTGCGAGCCATGGGGAATTTCTTGGGCAATCTCAGCAATACGCAAATTATTTGTCAGATCGACTTCACCGTGGTCGGGTTCTAATTGGCGGAGAATCAGTTTAAATAACGAGGTTTTACCAGCACCATTCGCACCGACCAGGCCGACTTTTTCACCCATATTAATGCTCAGACTGCTATGCTCAAGAAGGATCTTGCTGCCACGTTGTAGGGTGAGATTTTTTAACTGAAGCATAAGAGAACCAAAAAAATAAATTGAATGGAAAATCTATTCCCTTTTTCTGAAAGAGAAAAAGAGCTAGGAGTTGTAGCATTCTACAAGGTTTTTGCTTAATCGCCAGATAAGTATGATGATCCTTTTAAGGGTTCAAGCTTTTCTTTAAAAAATGTCCAGTATAGGAATTTTTATTTGCGGCGACTTGTTCTGGCGTTCCGGTAGCAACGATTGTGCCCCCTTTGTTACCCCCTTCGGGACCGAGGTCAATGACCCAGTCAGCGGTTTTGATGACATCGAGATTATGTTCGATCACTACGATGGTGTTGCCGCGTTCACGTAGGCGATGCAGTACTTTGAGTAATTGCTCAATGTCGTAAAAATGTAACCCGGTGGTCGGTTCATCTAAAATATACAGCGTGTTGCCGGTATCACGTTTCGATAACTCTTTAGCGAGCTTAATACGTTGCGCTTCACCCCCTGATAACGTCGTTGCACTTTGACCTAAGGTAATATAAGTCAAACCCACATCGATTAAAGTTTGTAATTTTCGAGCAATGGGGGGTACCGGTTTGAAAAACTCAAGCGCTTCTTCGACGGTCATTTTCAATACTTCGTGAATATTCTTGCCTTTATATTTTACTTCAAGGGTTTCGCGATTATAACGTTTGCCACGACACACTTCGCATTCGACATAAACATCGGCTAAGAAGTGCATTTCGACACGGATCACGCCATCGCCTTCACACGCTTCGCAACGGCCACCTTTGACATTAAAACTAAACCGACCGACTTGATAACCGCGACTGCGCGCTTCTTGCGTACCGGCAAATAGATCCCGAATGTCAGTAAACATACCTGTATAAGTAGCCGCATTCGAACGCGGCGTTCTACCGATCGGTGTTTGATCAATATCGACCACTTTATCAAAATGATCTAAACCTAAAATATCTTTGCACGGTGCTTGATTCGTTAATTGGGCTCCATTTAAATGATTCGCTGCGGCGGGATATAACGTATCATTAATCAAAGTTGATTTACCGGAACCCGACACGCCGGTAATACAAGTCATCACGCCCACTGGAATATCAACATCAATATGTTGCAAATTATTACCCTGCGCATCACGAATGCGCAGCATACGCTTGATATCAATTTTAGTACGGTGTGCGGGGATCGCGATCCGTCGTTTACCCGATAAATATTCACCAGTAAGTGAACCTTTAGTCGCAGCAACTTCCGCTGGCGTACCTTGCGCGACAATGCGACCACCATGGATCCCAGCACCCGGACCGATATCGATCACTTGATCGGCGGCACGGATCGCATCTTCATCGTGCTCGACCACAATTACCGTATTGCCTAAATTGCGTAAATGAATGAGTGTGCTTAATAAGCGATCGTTATCACGCTGATGTAAACCAATCGAGGGTTCATCTAAAATATACATGACACCCACTAATCCTGAACCGATTTGACTCGCTAAGCGAATGCGTTGTGCTTCGCCACCTGATAACGTTTCAGCACTGCGACTTAAACTTAAATAATTTAAACCGACATTCACTAAGAAACCGAGACGCGCGATGATCTCTTTTAAAATTTTGTCGGCAATTTCGCCTCGTTGTCCCGGTAATTTAAGATGTTTGAAAAAATGATGCGCAGCTTCTACTGGCATATTACTAATCGCACTAATGCCTTGATCGGCGATAAATACATTGCGTGCTTCAGCGCGTAAGCGAGCACCATGACAATCAGGACACGAACGCTTCACTAAATATTTACCGAGCTCTTCCCGCACGGTATTGGAATCGGTTTCACGGTAACGTCGATCCATATTCGGCAACACCCCTTCAAAGGTATGGGTACGTCGATAATCTTTACCTTTATCACTGACGTAGCGAAAATTAATTTCTTCGTCACCGCTGCCATATAAAATAATATCTTGATATTTTTTAGCCAGTTTTTTCCACGGTATTTCCACGTCAAATTTATAATGCTTCGCTAGGGAAGTAATGAGTGAAAAGTAATAGAGTGTACGACGATCCCAACCGCGGATCGCACCACCTGCTAAACTTAGATCCGGATTCACTACCACGCGCGCGGGATCAAAAAATTGTTGCACCCCCAACCCATCACAGGTCGAACAAGCGCCACTCGGACTGTTAAACGAAAACAAGCGCGGCTCTAATTCATTAATGCTATAACCACATTGCGGACACGCATATTTCGCTGAGAAGATCAATGATGGCTTTTTCGCATCATCCATCAAACTTACACTCACCAAGCCTTCACTCAAATGCAGTGCTGTTTCTAATGACTCCGCCACCCGTGACTGAAGATCAGAACGCACTTTCAAGCGATCGATGATCACTTCAATCGTGTGTTTTTTACGTAAGTCTAAAGCAGGGGCTTGATCGAGCTCATACACTTCGCCATCAATGCGCGCGCGAATAAAACCTTGGCGCATCAATTCTGCAAACAATTGTTGATATTCACCTTTACGATCTTGCACTACCGGTGCCAAAATCATGATCCGAGTATTTTCAGGTAAGCATAAAATGGCATCGACCATTTGACTCACAGTTTGTGCAGCTAATGTGCCACCGTGAGTTGGACAACGCGGCTCACCGACACGCGCATACAACAAGCGTAAATAATCGTAAATTTCGGTTGTTGTACCGACGGTAGATCGTGGATTATGTGACGTCGATTTTTGTTGAATTGAAATCGCCGGTGATAAACCTTCAATGTGATCCACATCGGGTTTTTCCATCACGGATAAAAATTGACGTGCATACGAAGACAATGATTCAACGTAACGACGTTGCCCTTCAGCGTATAAGGTGTCAAACGCTAAGGATGATTTACCGGAGCCGGATAAGCCGGTGATCACAATTAATTTGTCGCGCGGAATAACGACATCGACATTTTTTAAGTTATGCGTGCGTGCGCCACGTATGGTAATATTGTCCATCTTTTTCTTTCTCGTTGCTAGTCAGCAAATATAGCGTGAGAAATCAGTTATAGCAAACTAAACTATAGGAAACCTAAATGAATCCCAACGAACGTAAATCCGTTATCTCGATCGCACTGATCATGACGTTTCGCATGCTGGGTTTATTTATGATTTTCCCCGTGTTTACACCCTATGCGCAACACATTGCGGGCGCCACGCCACAACTCATCGGTCTCGCCTTGGGTATTTATGGTTTAACCCAAGCCTGTTTACAAATTCCGTTTGGCGCTTTGTCAGATCGTTTTGGTCGCAAACCTATCATTTGCCTGGGTCTGCTTATTTTTGCCATCGGCAGTGTTGTCGCGGCATGCGCTCATTCGATTGAGGGGATCATTATGGGTCGTGCCCTACAAGGCGGTGGCGCGATTGGTAGCGCCGCTATGGCCTTGATCGCCGATCTCACACAGAACTCACAACGCACCAAGGCCATGGCCATCATCGGCATGAGCATTGGCCTGGCTTTTGCTCTGGCCATGGTAGCCGGTCCTATGCTAAACGGTATTATTGGCGTACCTGGGATCTTCTGGTTAACGGCGCTCTTAGCCTTGATCGCCATTGCGATCCTCTATCTTTGTGTGGGAAATATATCAAATTCCGATGGAAACGCGCAACAACAGGATCCCGCCCCTCAGTCCCGCCGTTTCAAACAGATCCTGACTAATAAACAATTAGTCTGTTTGGATATCGGCGTCTTTATTCAACATGCCATGTTAACGGCATTATTTATGATCTTGCCCCTGGTACTGCAACAAAATTTACACCTCAGCTCCGATCGCCAATGGTTATTTTACTTGCCCATCTTGGTATGCGCTTATATTTTGATGGTACCGTTCATTATCCTGGCGGAAAAGAAACAACACATGAAAGCCGTTTTTATTGGTAGCATTACTGTGCTGTTACTGAGTCAGCTATTACTCTGGCAATGGCATCAAACCTGGCTTAATTGCTTGATTAGCTTAATTTTATTCTTTACTGCCTTTACGCTATTAGAAGCCACCTTACCCTCGTTGGTCTCAAAAATAGCACCGGCTGCTAATAAAGGGGCCGCCATGGGCGTTTATTCCACTTCACAATTTTTGGGGATATTTTTGGGTGGTGTAGTCGGCGGTTGGTTATTCGCTAACGGGGGTATTAGCGCGATATTTTTGGGCTGCGCACTTGCTTATTTACTCTGGCTGCTGATCGCGATCAGGTATCAAACCTTTTCTCTTTAACATTTATCACGTTAAGCTTTCCTTAATGTTTCTAATGTATTATGATACGCATAGATTTTTAATGATCGGTTGAGGTGAAATATGAAAACTCTAATAACAATTTTAAGTTCCTTGTTTATGGTGTCGGCATTTGCTGCGACTAACCCCACCGCTCCGTCGGCTGTTGCGTCAGAGGGAACCCTCAATGTCCAGGTGCAAGTCGGTGCGATCGTGCAAATTACAAAGGCACAAGATATGACCATCAATCAATGGAACGGTGCTACAACCACACAAACACAAAATTTATGTGTCTTTAGCAATAATATTGATGGGTACAAATACACCATCCAATTTAGTGATCTCAATGGTAATTTTACATTAAAATCTGGTACCGAGACGCTACCCTATTCACTCAAATTTAATAATAATGACATCGTTGCAACCACCGGTACAACCACGGCTTTGCAAGAACAAGTTGGTTCAGATAGTACCACGTGTAATGGTGACACTAATGCAACGTTGGAAATTAAAATCCCTAATGCGAATGGTGTTCACGCGGGTAGGTTTACAGATACTCTGTCATTGATTGTTACAGCTCCTACTTAATGTACCTTAGGGATCTCTCAT
>SHZH01000033.1 GCA_009692385.1 Gammaproteobacteria bacterium
ATGGCTGTCTTTTTTAGCCACTATTCGTTAAACTCGCACTAAATTTAATAACAATAAAATTTATAACAATAATAGGTGAACAGTAATGTCCCAGTATGTAATATGCACTTACGAACCTGATCTCTCCGATCCGGATCTTTGGATAGCTTCTTTTAAGACCGTCAATGGCAGATTGATTTCTGGGGGCAAAGTTGAGATTCATCAATCAGACACAATAGTGCTAAATCGTCATACTCTAGCAAGTCTTCTATGCGGTTTTCCATCAGGATTTGCTGATGTGACGCTAGCAATCTTAGCTGCCAAGACTTTTCATCATGGATCCGAAATGAAAATAAGTATGTCATTTTTATGCGGTGCTGCCATTGGTACATTAAATGCTGCTAGCAGTATGGATGCGTCTTTTGAGAGAAAAAAAGATTGCTGGGGAACCAGTAAATTTATATTTAGTATGGGACTCGCTGTTCTTGCTTCACTCGCAGCGTCAATTTTAGCGGTTCAATTTGGCCTAAGTGTCAGTGATCACTTACTCACTAAGATCATTTCATCCGTTTTTTTAGCTCTTACCACTTTTTATACCACGATTGGTGACACGATGTATGGCATCCAACATCTAGTCCCCTATACTATTGATTACCTCAAACGTACCGAATACTGCGATGAACTTTCTTACTGCGGGATCCCCCCCGTAATGTTCCCATTATTGATTGCTCGATTGATAATGCTTTTTTTTGCTTATATATGTTCTGCTATTACTATTCTCGGCACAGGTGATGCAGTATATAATTTTTTTAACGACGTTAGCAGTGTGACCGGATGGGGGGAACATACAAATTATACCCTGGCTACTGCTGTTAACTTTTCAGAGTTTTTTAGCCAAGCCGCTTGGCTAATCCATTTTTTCTCAACGATGGAAAATGCGTTAATTGCTTACACTTGTGGAAAACGGTTAAGTACACAAGATAAATGGCTTTATGGAACGTGTATTCTTTTTACACTCGGCTTTGGCTATGCGCTGAGTGGAGCGTGTGCTGCTAACTATGAAAACAGAATGGCTGATTTTTTTGGCGACCAGGAACAAATTTATAAATTGCCTTGGATGATAGCAGGAACCGTACCCGCTCTTTCCGTCGCCATTCAGGCACCCTTGCTAAGAACTACGGGAACAGTCTTTGCAAAACTTTTTGAAGCAGCGGGCAACCTCTTTACAGATATTTCTCGCTCTGGCAAAAGTAAGTGGCGACATTTCTTTGGTGTAGGTGAAAACCAACCATTATTACCAAACAACCGAGACACAATCATAAATAATTAAAGCCTCATCTTGTATTAATTAGTATTATTTAAAGTCCCTAAAGAAACGACAAATTTAAACGCTTCGTCGACCGACATATCAAGTTCGATGGCTTTATTTTTGGGAACCATCAGAAGAAAACCAGACGTTGGATTGGGTGTGGTGGGAATAAAGACACACAATAATTCTTCATTAATAGCTTGATTTAAGATCGGCGTAGCTTCTGACGTTTGAAAGGCAATACTCCACATGCCCGCATGTGGATATTCAACCAATAATACTTTACGAAATGATTTGCCTTCTGATGACATGACGGTTTGCAAAACTTGCTTCACAGTCGAATAAATTGAACCGAAAAATGGGACTTTTTTTAATAAATTATCACCCCACTTTACTAAGCGATCACCTAAAATATTAGTCACTAACACGCCCGTGAGTAATACTACAATAATCGCGACTACCACGTTTAACCCAGGAATATGATGCCCTAATAAGGTATTGGGTTGGTAGGCATGAGGGAGTACGGCAGCAAGACTGTTAAAAATACCGACTAAAAAATTAATCACCCAGATGGTGGCGATGATCGGTAACCAAATTAAACAGCCGGCAATTAAAAATTTCTTAAGCATGCGCTGCTACTCCTTGTGATCTTTTTTCTAAAATACGTTTCGAACGCATTGTCCGATCCACAAAATTACCGACTAGTTGACCACAGGCGGCATTAATATCATCACCACGAGTTTTACGGATCTGGGTATTAATACCGGCATTAACCAAAATGTTTTTGAAACGCACGATATGATCGCGCTCTGAGCATTCATATTTAGTGTCGGGAAATGGATTAAAGGGGATCAAGTTGACTTTGGCGGGTACGCCTTTTAATAATACCGCCATTTGCTTGGCATCTAACATCGTATCATTCACACCCTTCAGCATGGTGTATTCAAAGGTAATTTTACGGCGCGGTTGATCTGCAAAAAACATTTTACAGGCAGCAATCAATTCTTTGATCGGATATTTTTTATTAATCGGTACCAGTTCATTGCGCAACTCATCACGTGCTGCATGCAATGATACCGCTAACGCACATTCGCTGTCCTTCGCTAAATCATACATTTTGGGCACGACACCTGAAGTACTTAACGTTACACGATACTTAGAAAGATTATATCCATGATCGCTCATCATGATACTCATAGCACGGATCACCGGATCGTAATTCAGCAAAGGCTCGCCCATGCCCATCATAACTACATTAGTGATTTTTTTATTTTGTGAATCTTTATCGTGATCATTGAGTGCTTTACGAGCGACCCAAATTTGGCCAATAATTTCTGCCGTGGTGAGGTTACGATTAAAACCCATTGCTCCCGTCGAACAAAATGTACAGTTTAACGCACAGCCGACTTGTGAGGAAATACATAAGGTACCCCGATCATCTTCGGGAATAAACACGGTTTCAATATTGTTACCATCTGCTAAGCGCATTAACCATTTACGAGTACCATCGACCGATTGCTGATCATGGGCAATTTGCGGTACATCAAACGTACAGTGTTCCAAAATTCGTTGCTGACAAACTTTACTAAGATTCGTCATTTGCGTGACATCGGTGACACCGTGCTGGTGGATCCATTGAAAAACTTGGGTACCTCGAAACGATTTCTCACCTAGTTCGATGAAAAACTGCTGCATAGCCAGTTGGTCTAAATTAAGTAGATTGGTTTTAGAAGTATCATCCATATGACCAATATTATCGCATATCAACCTTATTAGTGCTATGATCAACCTATGAATTATCGCCATTTATATCATGCCGGCAGCTTTGCCGATGTCGTTAAACACGTCGTGTTAACCTTACTATTACAGCAATTTCTCAAAAAAGAAACGCCATTTTGTTTTATTGATAGTCATGCCGGCTTAGGCGTATATGACTTAGGCTCGTATGAGGCACGCGCAACGAATGAGGCCGTAACCGGTATCTTACGCCTGCTGACGCTAGGATCTGATCTGCCCGATTGGCTATTGCCCTATTGGAAAATAGTGCAGACTCTCCAATCTAATGAAAAGATCACGGTATACCCCGGCTCACCCTTAATTGCTCGTGATTTTCTTCGCCCGCAAGATAAAATGATTTTGAATGAAAAGCATGATGAAACCTATGAAGCGCTAAAGCATTTTTTCTATCGCGATCCCCAAGTGACCGTTCACCATCGTGATGCCTATGAATTTTTACCTGCCATTCTACCGGTCAAAGATTATTCTCGAGCCTTGATCTTGATTGATCCACCTTATGAAAAAACGACTGAAAAAGCTGATCTAACCGCCGCCTTAGCGAAAGCACTCAAACGATTTGCTCATGGCATGTATGCCATCTGGTTTCCGCTGACAGAAAAAATGCCACATTTAGAATTAGGTAAAGAACTCAAAGCCTTGTTACCTGCTGAGAAAAATCTACTCATTGAATTTTCGATTGCCGATCCAGCCAGTCTCGAAAAAGGCTTAATGGGCTGCGCGATGATCATCATTAATCCGCCATGGCAATTTAAAGACGCATTACAAGAAGCGCTCCCTAGTTTATGGAAGATATTATCAATTCGTAGCCAAGGTGGTTGGCGAATATTTGAGCGTTAGCATGTCAATTTTAACTAAAAAACTTTGGGGAAGTGTTAAAGAAGTAGTGATTGCTTTCAATAATGATCGCTGTTTTGAACGCGCGGCAGCGCTAGCGTATGCCAGTCTTCTAACAATCGTACCGCTCTTCACCCTATTGTTGCTGATAGTCACTATGTTACCCATTATGCAGTCCTTGGGAAATTTAATTGAAGACTTTTTATTCAACAATTTGCTGCCGAGTTCCAATCAAGTTATCCATGCTTATACTAAAACCTTTGCGTTACAAGCGACTAAGCTTTCTTGGATCAGCGTCATATTTTTAGTTATTACAGCTATTTTGCTATTACATAGCATTGAAACTGCTTTTAATGACATCTGGAAAACCACAATCAAAAAAAATAATTACTGGCACAGCCTATTACGTTATTCTATTTTTTCAATTTTCACCCCATTAGTATTGGGCGGTTTGCTGATCTTTAACGCCTATATTTTCACTCTTTTTCACATTAGACAAGATGTAACCTATCACGATCCGCTCCGCAATATTATGCAACTCTTTTCAGGTTTTTTGATCTACATCCTCATATTTTCTTTTTATAAATTTTTACCTCGCGCTAAAATTCCCATTTCTGCTGCAGCCCTTGGCGCATTATTTACCACGGTCGTATTTTTGACCGGTAAGATATTATTTAAATTATATCTCGATTTTTTTTCGGGTTATAAAGCACTCTATGGTGCTTTTGCCGCGCTACCGATCTTTTTACTGTGGTTATACATTACGTGGCTAATCGTTTTATTAGGCTTTGAAATTATGCGACACATATACGATAGACCATGAAAACAATTTTTATCACAGGTGGAACGACCGGTCTTGGTTGGGCACTCGCCCAGTACTATGCGCATGCGGGTTATGCCGTTGGTATTTGCGGTCGCGATGCTACTAAATTAGCGCGGAATTTTCCTACTGGTTATCCCTCTATAACTTTTTATCAAGTAGATGTAACTGATAAATTAAGTTTGCAAACTGCCGTTCATAATTTCATCAATCAACATGATAATCGATTAGATATCATGCTCGCCAATGCCGGTCGCTCCACGGGCAGTAAACAACAAATGCCGGATTTTGCCACACTCGAAAATATTATTGAGATCAATCTACGTGGTGTAACCAATGCCTTTGCTATCGCAACTGAATTATTTCTTAAACAATCGGGTCATACAAAAGGTCATCTGGTCGCGATTGGCTCAGTGGCAGGATTTGTCGGTTTACCTGGTGCAGCGGCTTACTCAGCCTCAAAAGCAGCCGTATTAACGTTATGTGAGTCGTTAGCGATTGATTTTCCCAAATATGGAATTGATGTGACAGCGATTGCTCCAGGTTTTATAGACACACCGCTCACTCAACAAAACGATCACAAAATGCCCTTTCTCATGTCCGCCGATAAAGCGGCCCGACTCATTAAAACAGCGATTGATAAACGCAAACCCTTATATATTTTCCCCTTCAGAATGCGTTTATTCATTACCTTTGCAGCCCTGCTACCACGCTCCTGGTATCGCGCGATCATGCGCCTGAAAATATTTAATTATTCTCGCGGGTTATAATCTTTACAAACCAAGGCGATCATCTTAAATACCCCAGCCGTAACAATCCTAAATACAAACCTTGGATGGTGATCCGTTCGGCTTTGTATTCCACGGGTAATAAGCTTGCATTGGAAGGAATGAGTGTGATCGTGCCACGTTTCTCATCATAATGCACTCGCTTAAGCGTCGCACTTTCATCGTCGATAAGTACTACCGCAATAGCGCCTTCCGCTACCGTGTCGCATTGCTGACAGACGACTAAGTCACCATCGCAAATATTATCGCCAATCATGGAGTAACCTTTGACTTCGAGTAAATAGCGATCAGCACCTAATAATAATTTACTGATATTAATCACTTCCGGTATGGCAATCGCTTCAATTGGCTTCATTTTATAGTTATAGCTTTCCGTTAGCATGGCATACCTCAAATTTAATGAATTGAAAGTATAGGGTATATAACAGGTATGAACAATCCCTGTATAAAATTAGTTGTCCTTTATTAGAAATTAGATCACAATTTTTGTTTTATTCTATCGTTCAAATTTTAACATGCCAATTTGTATCTCTACCTTGAAGTTGCTGTTACCATATATTGAGTATCGTGGAATTTTAAAAAAATGTTCGCTAATATAAAAATTGTTCTAGTCGAAACCTCACATCCAGGAAATATCGGTGCGACCGCACGAGCCATGAAAACTATGGGGGTAACGCAACTGTCTCTAGTCAATCCACAAAAGCAATTTCCGCATGTGGAGGCTACCGCGCGCGCCGTAGGAGCAGATGATATCTTAGTCAATGCTCAGGTAGTCACCTCACTCGATGATGCCCTAGCCAATTGCGCGGTGATCATCGGTACCAGCGCTCGTTTGCGCCGTCTTACCATACCATTATTGGACTCCCATGAATGCGCCCAATTGGTTAGCACTATTCCGATAGATAACAACATCGCGATTATTTTTGGCCGTGAAAATAGTGGCTTAACGAATGATGAGCTGAATCGTTGTCATTACCATATTCACATTCCCACCGCTCCCGAGTACACCTCGCTTAATTTAGCTGCGGCCGTACAGATTGTGTGTTATGAGCTACGTATGGCACAGCTAAATAAAATTGACGCTATTGAGTCATCCATTACTGAACCATTAGCTACCGATCATGAAATCCAATTATTCTATGACCGACTTGAAAAAACGCTCATTAAAATCGATTTTCTCGATCCTGAGGTACCTCGTAAATTAATGCCTCGCTTTAAGCGTATGTATAATCGCATTCAGCTCGAAAAAACTGAATTAGACTTACTAATGGGTATGTTGAAAAACATTAATAAGCTATAATTTACCCTATGATATACCTTGATTACGCCGCTACCACTCCCGTTGATCCCGCTGTCGCCGAACAAATGGCGGCGTGTTTGACGCTAGACGGCACCTTTGGTAATCCAGCCTCAACCACGCATGAATTTGGTTGGCAAGCCGCTAAACTCGTTGAAACCGCACGGCAACAAATTGCCGACCTAATTAACGCTGATCCCCGTGAAATTATTTTCACCTCAGGTGCCACTGAAGCAGATAATCTAGCCATCAAAGGCATTGCTAATTTTTACAAAGATCGCGGTGATCATATTATTACTATGCGTACGGAACATCACGCCGTACTAGATACCTGTGCATTTTTAGAAAAGCAGGGGTTTACAATAACTTATTTAAATCCGCAACCTGATGGTCGTTTAAATTTGGCAGAATTAACAGCCGCGATCACCGATAAAACAATTCTAATTTCAATCATGCATGTTAATAACGAAACAGGTGTGACCCAAGATCTAGCTGCTATTGGCCAAATAGCGAAACAGCATAATGTCTTCTTCCATACCGATGCGGCACAAAGCATCGGTAAATTAGTGATCGACACGCAAACCCTCTCGGTTGATCTGATTTCAATTTCAGCACATAAAATTTATGCACCCAAAGGAATTGGCGCGTTATATGTGCGTCGTAAACCAAAAGTTCGCTTGCAGCCATTAATTCACGGTGGCGGTCATGAGCAAGGATCACGTTCAGGAACCTTGCCCACTCACCAGATTGTTGGTTTAGGCAGTGCACTCGCCATCGCGCAACAAAATTTAATAGCTGAACAAACTAAACTAAAAAAATTACGTGACTATTTAATGCGCGAATTATCAACTATTCCGCAAACGGCATTTAATGGCAATCAAGATCATTGCGTACCCAATATTTTAAGTGTGCGTTTTGCTGGAATTGATGCAGAAGCGCTCATGGCTAGCTGTCCCGAACTTGCCTTTTCGGCTGGCTCAGCGTGCACTTCAGCAAGCATTGTACCTTCACATGTGTTACAGGCGATGGGCATTTCTAATGAAGCCGCTAATAGTACAGTTCGTTTGTCGATGGGTCGATTTACTACGATGGCAGAACTTGAAATGGCCGTAAAAACTATCCGAAAGCAAGTAGCACGATTACGAGATCTATTACCCTAATGTTTTATAACGAAAAAATATTAAAGTTATTTCGTGAACCGCACTATGCAGGCGAATTTTCTGCTAATACTCCACATGTGGTCACAGCACAAAGCGGAAATCCTGGACAAACTGATGTGGTACAATTACAACTACAAATTATTAATAATAAGATTGTGGCTGCAAAATTTAAATGTTCTGGATCCATCTGTACCGTTGCCAGTGCCGAATATTTGTTAGGTAATATTATTAATAAAACGATTATCGAAGCATTGAGTTATACTAGCCAAAGGATCATCGCTGATCTGCAGTTACCTGAGCAGCGTATAAACTCAGCATTGTTAGTTGAAGATTGTTTACAAAAGGTACTTAAAAATGAGTGACACCGTTAAAAAAAATAAAGCTTCCACGGTCACCTTCAGTGATGCTGGAGCGACTTATTTTAAAACTCAATTGGAAAAAAGCAATCATATGCTAGGTGTTCGCTTTGGAGTGAAAGACTCCGGCTGCAATGCTAAAAAATATGTTGTTAATTTAACTAATGAAAAGTTAGAAGATGATGTGGCATTTAAAGATCACGGCATTGAAATTTTGGTTAATAAAAATGATTTACTTTATCTGGCTGGTACCGAAATTGACTATATTCGTGAAGGTCTTAATAAGATGGTTAAATTTAATAATCCTAACGTGACGACTGCCTGCGGCTGTGGTGAAAGTTTTGATATAAAATGATCCGCTTTTATCGTATTATAATTATTTGCTTTTGCTTTTTGCTAGCTAGCTGTATCGAGAGAAGCACGGTTATTTATCCAGCGTCAATCAATACCACCCCCCAGCTTCCTATCTCCAAAAAATTCGTCGCTCCGGTTCAACCACCGCATACGCTTGTTTCATTAACTAAAACACTGGAGACTACTTTTTCATCCACTTCAATTCAAGTTCTAAACTCACCCGATCACGTTACCTTAATTCTGCCAAGTTATTATGTGTTTATTAATGAGCGTCGGATCAACAAGCATGTTAAACCTCATCTACAAGATCTAATTGCTATTTTAAAAGCTTACCAACCACGCAGCATCGAAATTATTGGTTATACGGATAATGAAGATGGTTTTTCACAGAATTTAATTGTTTCTAAAGACTGGGCAAATACTATTATGAAATATCTAGTAAGGTACGATATTCCGCGAGAGAATATCACCGTGCTTGCTCATGGCTCATTACGCCCAATCACCACTAATTACACCTCGGCGGGTCGCTTCCAAAATCGACGCGTAGAAATATTAAGTTATATGTAGTTGATTGAATATAATCTCCCTCGCCACTGCGTGGCGTCCCTCCTTGTTAGGAGGGAGTTTTTTTAGCTCAGAGATAATTACCAGGTATTGGTAAGAACCTCAGGTGATCTCCCCTAACAAGGGGAGATGTCACGAAGTGACAGAGGGATTGATCTAAAAACTCAACCTAAAATTTGATTCAAAATACCCGCTAAACGATAGCCTGCCAAAGCAGTTTGTTTTTCTACAATGATCTGCGCTTGTTTTTGATAGATTTTTGTTAATACTTGATTATACTCTGCTTGGTACGCAAAATTTTTGGCAATCAAAAAAGATTCTTGCGTCCAATGTTTTGGATCTAGATCAGTCGCACGTACTGCAAAATAGCTCTCAGGATAATCGTGCTCAATTTTATGGGCTAACTGCTCGACACCATCGGTCGACAATTTACTGCTATGACGATTCTGCCAATAGAAATCGGCACCTTGATCCCAATAACTATGTAAATTAGACGCAAATTTATTTTTAATTAAGTATAAATTACCGCCTTGATCACCTTGAGGAAATTCCTTGCTATAGAGTACGGCACAGTGTAATGGTTGATGGGCATCGGCCACAAAATGGGTAAGAAACATTAAAAACATCGCGCGTGAAAACGGATCGGAAGATTGACTCGTTAGCACTTTCTCGCTTTGCAAGATGGCCCACACAACATTTGTCTCGGGATATCGTGGTAAATTTTGCGTATCATAACTAAAAGCTTGATCGATATAATGCCAATTGTTAAACGCATTGACTCCCGTTTGTCGTAAATAATCGGGCCAATCACCGTCGATTAGAAAATTATTAAACCGCGGATAGGTCTGGGAAAATGTTTTGACTAACTGATCAACTTTCGTTCGTACTGTTGGCGTTAAATGTTCATAGGCAATTTCATTAATGACTAAATGACCGGTCGCGCCCCAGGAAAATGCTTGGGTTGAAGCAAGACATAATAAAATTAATAATCGCTTCATGAAAACTCCAAATTATAGTACTCTTGTTAAAAACATGAGTGATCCTAGCAATGAATAATGAAAAAGTAAAAACGTTTATTGATAACCTGTGGCAGGAAGAAATTGTTCCTGCCTTGGTAGAGTATATTAAAATTCCCGCTAAATCACCGATGTTCGATGCAAAGTGGCAAGAGCACGGTTACTTAGAGCAAGTGATCAGTTCTTTTGCAAAGTGGGCTAAACAACATGCGCCGCACAATGCGACGGTTGAAGTCATTCGTTTAGAAAATCGCACACCCCTTCTGTTTATGGAGATTCCGGGGGAAGTTGATGATACCGTGCTTTTGTATGGCCATTGTGACAAACAACCCGAAATGAAAGGTTGGGCCGAGGGTACCGGTCCGTGGACTCCGATTCTTAAAGACGAAAAATTATATGGCCGCGGTGGTGCCGATGATGGCTATGCCATGTTTGCCTCATTAACTTCAATATTGGCATTACAACAACAAAATATTGCCCACGCACGCTGTGTGATTTTGATTGAAGCCTGTGAAGAAAGTGGTAGTTATGATTTACCCTTTTACATTGACCATTTAAAGCAACAGATCGGCACACCGAGCTTTATCGTTTGTTTAGATTCGGGTGCTGGCAATTACGACCAAATGTGGAGTACTACCTCCCTGCGCGGCTTAATTAACGGTGTCTTAACCATACAAATGTTGGAACATGGGGTGCATTCAGGTCTTGCCGGTGGTGTGGTTCCCTCTTCGTTTCGCATTGCTCGACAATTATTAAGTCGTATCGAAAACGAGATGACCGGTGAAATTTTAGTTAAAGAATGTCACGTACCCATTCCAGCACAGCGTCGTGAACAAGCAAACGTTGCAGCAAAATTTTTAAATGAAGCGGTATTTAATTGCTTTCCTTTCTTACCCGGAGCACAACCTATTTCAACCAATGTTGCTGAAGCTATTTTATTTCGTACTTGGTATCCCACGATGGAAATTATTGGCGGTGAAGGTTTGCCTTCTTTAGAAAATGCAGGCAGTGTATTACAACCTTTCACTAAACTGAAAATTTCCATTCGTGTGCCACCCACCTGTGATGCCAAAAATGCTTACGCTGCTATCAAAAAAACGTTGGAAGCTGATCCACCCTATGGTGCTAAAGTAAATTTTGTCGTCGATAAAAACGAAAATGGTTGGAGTGCTCCGGCCTTAAGTCCATGGCTTGAAAAAGCAGCCAATCAAGCCTCAGAAACTTTCTTTGGTGCGCAAACTGTGTATATGGGTGAAGGGGCTTCAATTCCATTTATGGGAATGCTAGGTAAAAAATTTCCCGATGCTCAATTTCTCATTACCGGGGTCTTAGGCCCGCAATCTAATGCGCATGGTCCGAATGAATTTCTACATCTACCGACCGCCCAAAAGCTTACCTGCTGTGTAGCGTATGTATTAGCGCAGCATGCTAAGCTAAAATAGCATCCAATGAAAACATCAAAGGGCCTGAATAGACAGGATGGGTAAATTGATTACTACCCACCGGATTTTCAACTAAACCTGCCAGACAAGCAAAAGCGCTATAGGCGTATTCTTTAAAATTTAAATTATTTATCCCTACGCTATATAGCGCATCGAAAATGGCCGATAAACTGTGATTAAATTCGTAAGTAACATATACCGTATCACTCGCAGCGGCATACGATCCCATATTATTAATTACCATCGGTCGACCTTCTGAGATATAAGGTCGCGTCGGATCGAAACCGGTTAAGTCATCCGTGGTTACGCCAATAAATGGATGAAATTCCACCATAACAAATCGTCCACCAGGCACTAAATGTTTAGCAATCACAGCCGCCCATTGTTTAATATCGGGTAACCAACAGAGTACGCCATAGGATGTAAAGACGATGTCGAATTTTTCGTGTAACTCTAATTTTAAAACATCGCTAACAATAAATTTCGCAGGTAAATCTAATTCTTGACTCAATTTAGTCGCATAACTAATCGCGCTTTCTGAAATATCAACACCTGTTACTTCAGCACCTAAATGCGCTAAGGATAGTGTGTCTTGACCAAAGTGACATTGCAGGTGCAGAATTTTTTTGCCACGAATATCGCCAAGTAATTTAAGTTCGATTGGTTGCAATGAATTACGGGTTTTACGAAAAGTTTTCATATCGTACGATTGAGAATCGGGATGCAGCTTTGCCCAAGTATTCCAAACTTTATGATTGGTTTGGATGGACTGTTCGACAATGCTCTGATTATTTGGGTTTTTGCTCATATTTATTTACTCACTTCTGAATTCCAGCTTGCCCCCCTTCGGGGACAGGTCAGAATGACAACGATGAAAAATGGCGCGCCCGGAGAGATTCGAACTCCCGACACCCAAGTTCGTAGCCTGGTACTCTATCCAGCTGAGCTACGGGCGCGTAAGACAATAATGGTGGAGAGGGAGGGATTCGAACCCTCGATGGGCTTTTAGGCCCATACTCCCTTAGCAGGGGAGCGCCTTCAGCCTCTCGGCCACCTCTCCCAAATCAGCGGGGAAGTATACCAGTCTGAAAAACGAAGTAAAGTAATAACACTTTATCATGCAATAAAAAATCCCGTGACGATCTGATCATCACAGGATTTTTAGTGAATTCTATTTAACTTTAATTAAATAGATTCGATATCAGAATCAGATCCGTATGACGTATTTACCGAACTATCGCCAGTTTTTCCCCGTTTTTCGTCTTCTATACGACGATAAATTTCTTCACGGTGGACTGAGACATCTTTAGGGGCATTTACACCGATACGTACTTGGTTACCTTTCACCCCTAATACCGTTACGGTAACTTCATCCCCAATCATTAGCGTTTCGCCTACTCGTCTGGTTAAAATCAACATTTTTTAAAACTCCCTTTGTGCTCTCTTTTAAGTTTAGATAGCTAGTATAGTCGAAAATAAATTAAGGAAACCTTAAGAGTAGAAAATTTTTTCTACTCAGAAATATTCACAGTCGCCCCTGGGTTTTGCCTTTTAAATTAAGGTCGAAACCGGATCGAATTCTTCACGTAACTCATTGTCTAAACCAAAGACAGTATGCAAGCTACGCGCTGCTAATTCAAGGTATTTTTCATCCACTACCACCGAGATCTTAATTTCCGATGTAGTGATCAAGTGCACCGCAATGCCCTCCTGCGCCAAGGTGCTAAATACGGTATTCGCCACCCCCGCGTGAGAACGCATTCCCACACCAATGATTGAAACTTTAGCAATTTTATTGTCGCCTGTCACTTCCTTAGCGCTCAATTTTTGTGCGATCCGTTCTAAAATATTTGTAGCCTGTTGATAATCCTCACGATTTACCGTAAAGGTAAAGTTCACGGTGTTGCCCTCACCCGAATTTTGCAAAATCATATCGATATCAATATTGGCTTCAGCTAAAGGACCTAAGATCTGACTAGGAACATTAGCCGTGGCGGGCACACCAAATAAGGTGAGTCTAGCTTCGCTGCGATTAAAAGCAATTCCTGAAACTAATGGCTTTTCCATCGTGATATCCTCATAGGTAATTAATGTGCCCGGTCCGGGTGTAAAACTGGAGAGTACCCGCAAGGGTACTTTGTACTTGCCAGCAAAGATCACCGAACGGTTCTGCAATACTTTGGCTCCCAAACTGGCCATTTCCAACATCTCTTCTAAGGTAATACTGGCCATCCGCCGAGCTTGCGGTACCACGCGTGGATCAGATGTGTAGACTCCATCGACATCGGTAAAAATTTGACATTCTTTAGCCTGCATTGCCGCGGCAATGGCAACCGCCGTGGTATCCGAGCCACCTCGACCTAAGGTGCTAATATCACCTTCTGGTGTAATGCCTTGGAAACCGGCAATCACAGGAATACGGCCCGAACGTAATTCTTGCCAAATCACTTCAGTTTGAATTTCTTCGATATGGGCTTTTTTATGGATCTCGTCGGTAATAATACCCGCTTGCGCACCGGTCATTGATTTGGCGGGATAACCTTGATCCAAAAGCATCATGCTTAATAGCGCGATTGAGCACTGCTCGCCAATGGACACTAACGCATCATATTCGCGGGCATCTGGCTCGTTCACTGCCGTTTTAGCTAAATTAATGAGACGATCAGTTTCACCTGACATGGCGGACAAGACCACCACTACATCGTATCCTTGACGACGGGTTTCAATCACGATGCGCATCACATTACGTAAGCACTCTAAATTAGCTACCGAGGTGCCACCAAATTTTTGAACAATTAATTCTGCCATGACCCCTTACTTTAATTGTGCTACTAACCATTCTTTTGCTGCGGCCATTGCGGCCGGAATGTGTTTCGGATCAGTGCCGCCGGCTTGAGCCTGTTCAGGACGACCGCCACCCTTACCACCTAATTTAACGGCAGCCTGATTAACTAGGTCTCCAGCTTTTACTTTGGTAATAAGCTCTTTACTAATCGTTGCCATCAAGGTTACGCGTTCACCTTCCCATGCTGCTAATAAAATAATTGCACTGCCTAATTTATTTTTAAGCTCATCGCTAATAACACGTAAATTTTTGGCATCGAGTTGTTCATTCGCAACAAATAATATTTTCACACCATTAATCACTTCAGCTTGTTGAACTAATTCGCTGCTGGCTAAAACACTCAATTTAGTTTTAAGCTGCTCAATTTCTTTTTCGAGCTCACGATTACGTGCTTGCAGTTGCAACACTTTAGCTTCGACGGTCGCTTTTGGAATATTCAATTCATTGGCAAGATGATCAACTTGCATACAAGCTTGATCAACATACCCTAAGGCATAGCTACCCGTTGCCGCTTCAATTCTGCGAATACCGGACGCAACACTGGTTTCCATCGTGATTTTAAATAAACCCAGATCACCAGTGCGTTGTACATGGGTACCACCACATAATTCTTTAGAGAATTGACCGAAACTTAATACGCGAACTTTGGCACCATATTTCTCGCCGAACAATGCTTGCGCGCCACTGGCCTTGGCTTCATCTAAACTCATCAGTTCAGTCACGCCAGCGACATTTTCGCGGATCATTTGATTCACTAAATATTCAATCTCAGCTAATTGTTCATTCGTCACGGGTGTTGGGTTTGAAAAATCGAGACGTAGACGTTCAGCTTCAACCAACGAACCTTTTTGTTGCACATGCGCACCTAAAACCTTATGTAAAGCAGCATGTAATAAATGTGTCGCAGTATGATTCAAACGGATTGCTTGGCGACGTTCACCATCGACTTGAGTGCTTAATTTGTCGTTAACATTAATCGTGCCGTTAATTAATTTTCCATGATGCAAATGTGCAGCGCTTACTTTTTGAGTATCGTGCACCACAAATTTGGCATTCGCATTTTTCAAACTACCCGTATCTCCTACTTGACCACCACCCTGTGCGTAAAATGGCGTGCGATCTAAAACAATAATGCCTTCTTCGCCCGCATTTAAAGTTTGTACGCTTTCAGTGCCTTTAATAAGCGCTAGTACCATCGCATCCGTCGCTAGGGTTTCGTAACCGGCAAAATCAGTTGTTTGGTCGATATTAATTCGTGAGGTGTAATCAAGATCAAACTTACTGGCAGCTTTTGATTGCTGCCGTT
>SHZH01000034.1 GCA_009692385.1 Gammaproteobacteria bacterium
ATTCGGTAGTTGCTGATGCGCACGTTCACAGAGTTTTTTGAGTGTTCCACCACTGGGCGTTTCGTGCAGCTCATCCATTTTCACCAGTAGCACAATATCCTCAGGTTTATATTTACGCTTGAAGCCGTTTACGGTGCGTTGACCACGATCAACGTGGCCAGTCTTATGGTACTGTCCAAAAGGACGACCATTTTCGATCTTATCAATCCAAAATCTCTGCAAATTCCACTAACGGAATTCAAACCAGCATCTTTGAGCACCCCGCCACCGGAACGCAAGCCATTTTTCGCATCACCCCAGCGAAAATATTAAACTGGCAATACCACTTGGACATACGAGGTTACCCTGATTGAGTAAATGTATATTGTCAAGACTTAACCCCTTTACAATAAATAGTGCACTGCTAAAAAACTATCTGCGCTATAATCAATCAGTCTGATTAGCCATCAATTAATGAATAGGAGTAATCATGTTCAACCACAATATGCCAAAAGGTGTGCTTAACCTTAATTTCGTTCAACTGTTCTCCACTGTCGGCTTTGCAGTTCTGCTCGGAACGCTCAATCTCTACCTGCAAACCAAAGGCATGCCGATTGCTGAAGTTAATATTCTGACGGCTAGCTTCTTTGCCTTAAATTTTTTGTTACACTTTTTGGGCGGTTCACTCGGTGGTAGTTACTTCAGCTATCGTAATCTGCTTTTTTGCAGCTTGCTGTTACAAATCGTCGGCTTACTTTGTCTAAACAGTTCGGAAATGCACATCTTATTGGGGGGAATGGCCTGCTTTTTAACGGGTAGCGGTTTAAACGTAAGTTGTATAAATATGATGATCACGCAACGCTTTGCTGCGGATGACATGCGTCGCCGCACCGCTTTCTCGATAAATTATAGTTCTATGAATTTGGGTTTCATCTTAGGATTGTTGGTCGCGAATTATTTCCAAGCTAGCAATAATTATGGTGCTATTTTCATTTTTGCCGCGCTCTGTTTGTCAATCTCTTTGCTGCTACATGTATTCGCTTGGAAACATGTGCCGGATCAAGATACATTTTATATCACTCGGCTTAAGCAAAAAGCCAGTACGCCTTATTTAGGCTTCGGCATTATTATCCTCTGCTTTTTCATTACCTTGTTCTTGATGCATCATCCAGATATCGGCTCGACATTAGTTTATGTTGCCTTTATTTTAGGATTATTATACGTCTTATACATTGCCTTCAAACAACCGCCTGCTTTCCGCAACAAAGCCATTGCTTATATCATTATGATCGGCGCGGGCTTGGTGTATGCGTTTATTCAAGGTCTAATGTCGACGGCGTTGCAAAACTTTGTCGAATATAATACCGACAAAACTTTCTTAGGTATGCATATTGAACCCAGTGGTTTCAATAGCTTTGAAAGTATTGGCGTGGTAATTTTTGGTTTCTTGTTAGCTCGCGCAGTGCGTAATCGTCATGCGGCGAATAAAACACCCTACCAAGCCGGAAAATTAATTTCTTCTGGTTTGGGTTTTAACGTAGCTGCATTCTTAATGATCCCCCTCGGCATTTGGTTCGCCAGTTTAGAAAATACCAGCACGGTACCTTTATTTTTCCCGATCATCCTAATGTTCTTTGTCGCCCTAGCGGAAGTCTTAGTGAATGCGGTGAACTACTCGCTGGCAGGTGAGTTTATTCAACCAAAATACCAAGGCTTATTTACGGGTTATTTATTTTTAAACGTAGCCGTCGGTAATAACTTAGCCGGTCCGTTTTCAAATTTGATCTTAGGTCAATATAATAGCTTGACGAATGTGCCCGCCGCACAAACCAATCCGATGTACTTCAAGATGTTTATCTTCTTGGCCATCGCCGCGGCAGTAATTACGATTATTTATATGGCTTTGTCGAATTGGTTGAATCGCCTCAAAACGGTTTAAATCTGATAGAATAGCCACGTTTATAAAACACAGGGGTGCCTTTAAGCTGAGAGGACATTGTCCAACCCTTTAACCTGATGAAGTTAGTACTTACGTAGGGAGTGTTGGCAATGCCACAATTTACTCATGATTTAGCGATCATTTCGCGTATCCATCCTGTTATTCATAACATCACTAATTATGTGGTGATGGACTTCAATGCCAATGCCCTATTGGCGATTGGTGCCTTCCCTATTATGGCGCATGCGGAACCAGAATTAGCCGAGTTATTAGCGATTGTTCAAGTGCTAGTGATTAATATTGGCACACTGGATGAGCAATGGATCGCTGCGATGCATGCCGCGATAAACTTAGCTAAGAATATTCCCATTATATTAGATCCTGTTGGCGCTGGAGCTAGCAAGCTTCGTACTCACCGCCCAGTACAATAATCAGTATTAACGAAATAGATAGTTTTTTCATTAGTAAATCTTAGCATATGTATTCTGGTTGAGTCATTCATTCTCTTTTAGAAAAACACTCGTGTACGCCGAATTGCCCTTCCAAGATCGGGTTTATTTTTGCGATCATCGCAGGAGAGTTTTTTTGAAGGCGACCAAAAAAATCTACTAAACATTCCCTTAGAGGAAGAGACCTTCCGTTATATGGAATAATTTTTCGTTCTCCATGGGAAGTCATGACAAAATCACAGTTAAATCCTTCAAGTCTTACCAGGGTATCTTGCCATGACAATTCTATGGAGTGCCTCAAATTAAAGCAAATTTGATCATCAACCTGTGACTCATGAAAAATCCCCATGGGGGGTATTCTAATGGAGGCAGTCCAGATAAGCACTTGTGTGTTGTTGTCGCCCGTAATCGTAATTTTAGATTCCTTACTACGGAAACTCATCATGATATCTGAGGGCCTTGATTGCTCTAGGAAATACATTTGGAATATTGCAAACAAACCACCAAAACCATCTTGATTGAGTCGTTGATAGAGGTAATCGGCACGAATGTTATCAAAGCCACAACTTCTATAGAAGTCTTTGAGATACTCAATGGCGGGCTCTTTAGAAACTTGCTTACATAAGGTAGAAAAATGATTTTTCTTAAGACTACAAAAAGCAACCTTATTGATCGTGATATCCATTCGAGGCATATCAACAATTGTCAGAACAGGCCATCCGGATATTAAACATTCTTGAATGATTACTGTAATCATATCAAAACAGGTTTCTTTAGACATAGTCCCGGAAAAAGCCGTTGTCCTTATCGACACGACTGAGCTACTGCAAGAGCGAGCCTGGCCACTATCAATGGCACCAGGAATTACTTTACAAGCACGGGCATCAGAAATTATCTTAATGAGCAATCGTTGTATACTAAAACAAGCCTCCATAACGACTTTCTCTGATAACTGCCCGAAGTTGGCGTGAAAGGTTGCTTCAAACATGCTGAATAGTTCATTTACTATAGCAAGTAGCTCCTCTTTGAAAAGAACTGGCGATAACGATTTATTTTTTAGCTTCAATAAATCTCCTATCACTGTCTCAAATAGTTGATAGAGCGCTTTTTTGATTGCGTTATGCTCGGGGCGAAACGAGAAAATCGAAGGCTTCAATTGCTGAATATCCACGCTAACTCTAAACGCATCACAAATTTCATCAATGAGCAAGGAACTTGATTTTCCAACATGATACATATTAATTCACCTTTGTTTTAGTCAAGTGAAAACAGACACTTTTTTTAAGAGTGACGGGGAGCCTACCTGGGGAGTTACTTATTATCATTTGCTTCCGGAGGAAGGAATTTTTTAAGTTGGATCATCACAACCGCATAAAATTTTGCAACTTCTTCCCGAATTTCTGTGCCAGCAGCCTTTTCTAATAATTGTAAAGCACTTTCTAAATTGGGGATCACACAGTAGGCTAAAGCACCACGCATCCGATGTGCAAGATCTTTCAGAGCGGTATAGTTTTTAACTGAATAGGCTTCTTTAAAATTAGCCACTTCTTTGGGCACATCCCGCAGAAATATTTCTAATAGTTCGTTAGCAAGCTGGGCATTATTCCCCGTTCTTTCTAAGCAACTATTCCAATCTAAACCCGGATATTGTGAATAGTCTTTATTCATATACGTAACTCCTTGTAGTTAACGGTTTAATTTGTTAACGACCATACTAACGCCACAATCCACCCTATTAGACTCCAACCTAAGAAAATATTCAAGACTAAAATAGCAACTCGATTTTTGTGTTTGCGTTTATAAGCAATGTACGATGGCACAAAATAAACGATAATGCCGACGATAAAACTAATAATGACGATTAAAACATCCATAACAACTCCTTTAATTATGCTTTAGGTAAAGTAACTCCGATCTGACCTTGGTACTTGCCACCGCGGTCTTTATACGAAACAGCACATTCTTCATCTGACTCAAAAAATAACATTTGTGCCACGCCTTCATTGGCGTAGATTTTGGCCGGTAAATTGGTGGTATTTGAAAACTCTAAGGTCACATGACCTTCCCACTCGGGCTCGAGCGGCGTGACGTTCACAATGATACCACAACGGGCATAGGTTGATTTACCTAAACAGATTGTTAAGACATTGCGCGGAATGCGAAAATATTCAACGGTGCGCGCTAAAGCAAACGAATTGGGCGGAATAATACACACTTCCGCCGTCACATCAACAAAACTTTTATCATCGAAGTTTTTAGGATCGACAATCGCCGAATTAATATTGGTGAAAATTTTAAATTCTTTAGCGCAACGCACGTCGTAACCATAACTGGAAACGCCGTAAGAAATGATTTTTTTGTTTTTTACTGAACGAACTTGTTTGGCCGAAAATGGCTGGATCATTTTCTGGGTTTTAGCCATCTTGGTGATCCATTTATCAGACTTAATTGACATACATTCCTTTAATTAATTTTGCACCACAATAGTACCAAATTTAGCAGAATAATCCTTCGGCCGCAAAGCCAATTTTTCAACTACTTGTTGTGCCAATTGAAAATAGCATTGTCCGCGGGGACTTTCGGGCGCGGCAATCACAGTCGGACGGCCACTATCGGTTTCTTCACGAATATTTTTCTCTAAGGGTAATTGTGCTAATAAAGGAACTTTATAGTCAGCCGCCATAGTAACAGCACCCGCATGGCCAAAAATATGTTCTTCATGGCCACACTGAGTACAGATATAAGTGCTCATATTTTCGACAATGCCCAAGACCGGCACATGAACTTTGTTAAACATATTTAAGGCTTTTTTAGCATCAATCAAGGCTAAATCTTGAGGTGTCGTCACAATAATCGCTCCGGCCACTGGGATCTTTTGCGCTAAGGTTAATTGAATATCGCCCGTGCCTGGCGGCAAATCAATAATCAAATAATCCAAATTATCCCAATTAGTATCAAATAGCATTTGCTGTAAGGCCTTGGTCACAATCGGGCCGCGCCAGATAGCCGGCGCGTTATCGACGAGTAATAAGCCAATGGACATACATTGCAGGCCGTATTTCTCAATAGGTGAGATGGTTTTACCATCTGGACTTTCCGGTTTTTCGGTTAAACCGAGCATGATAGGCAAACTGGGCCCATAGATATCGGCATCTAAAATGCCAACCCGAGCATCTTTGGCTAAGGCTAAGGCGAGATTAACCGCCACGGTCGACTTGCCCACGCCTCCCTTACCCGAACCTACCGCAATGATGTTTTTGACATTGGGTAAGGGCTTTAACGAGGGCTGAACGGCGTGGGGGACGATTTTTGGGTTGGACATAATTATTCTCAATATGGTATTTGGGCGCGCGCAACGCGCCCCTACACGCAATAATACGTTATAATCACTCTCTTTAAAATAACGGATTCACTAATGCGTAAAATCATTGTCACCAGCGCCCTTCCCTATGCCAATGGCCCCATCCATTTAGGCCATATGGTCGAGTTTATTCAAACTGATATTTGGAAGCGTTTCCAACAGCTCATAGGCAATCAATGCGTATATATCTGGGGAAGCGATGCCCATGGTACACCCATCATGCTACGCGCGGAAAAGGAAGGCATTACGCCTGAGCAATTAGTGAGCCGCATTCATCAAGAACATACTCGAGATTTTGATGATTTTCATATCAGCTATGATAATTTTTATACCACCCATTCTCCCGAAAATAACGAGCTGGTGTGTGAAATTTATCGCCGTCTTCGCGATCGCGGTGATATTGAAATCAAAACCATTATTCAAGCGTTTGATCCTATCAAAAATATTTTCTTACCCGACCGTTTCGTCAAAGGTGAATGTCCACGTTGTAGCACCAAAGATCAATATGGTGATAATTGCGAACACTGTGGCGCCACATACACACCCATGGAATTAAAAAATCCACGCTCGGTATTATCGGACGCCACACCGATTGAAAAAGAATCCGAACATTATTTTTTCAAACTGCCTAATCATGAGCAATTTTTACGCGAATGGACTAAAGAGCATATTCCACCAACCGTTGCTAATAAATTGGATGAATGGTTTACGACCGGTTTGCAAAATTGGGACATTTCTCGTGATGCGCCCTACTTTGGCTTTCCTATCCCTGATGCTCCAAAAGGGGATCAAGCGAAGTATTTTTACGTCTGGCTGGATGCACCGATTGGTTACATGGCCAGCTTTAAAAATCTTTGCTCACGTCGTCCGGATTTACACTTTGACGAATATTGGAGTGCTAATAGTAAAACTGAACTGCATCATTTTATTGGCAAAGACATCATGTATTTTCATGCTTTATTCTGGCCAGCGACCTTGCATGGCGCAGGGTATCGTACACCCACTGCGATCCACACCCACGGCTTCTTGACCGTCAATGGTCAAAAAATGTCGAAGTCACGGGGTACATTTGTGAAAGCACGTACTTATTTAAACCATCTCGATCCAGAGTATCTGCGTTATTATTTTGCGACTAAACTGACCGATTCAGTTGAAGACATTGATTTGAACTTTGAAGATTTTCGTTTGCGAATTAATTCTGACCTGATCGGAAAATATATTAATATTGCCAGTCGTTGCGCTGGCTTTATTACTAAAAATTTTAATGGCCAATTAAGTGCTGAATTAGTTGATGCTGAATTATTTTCGAGCTTTGTCGCTCAAGCCAGCAGCGTTGCCCTACATTATGAAAATCGTGATTACAGTCGAGCAATGCGTGAGATCATGTTACTCGCAGATAAGGCGAATCAATATATTGCGGATAAAGCACCGTGGACGCTGGCAAAAAATCCCGACACCGTCGCGCAAGTTCAAGCTATTTGCACCTTGGGGCTAAACTTATTTCGAGTGCTGACGATTTATTTAAAACCCGTATTGCCTAAATTAACCGAAAAAGTCGAAACATTTTTTAATGTCGATGCTTTTAATTGGCAGGATCATGCGCAGCCATTGCTAGCACATACCATTAATCAATTTGTGCCTTTAATGTCACGCATTGAAGAAACACAAATCGCCGCACTGATCCAGTCTACTAAAGAAGATGTGATATGAATATCGCTGAACTGATTGAACAATATCGCACGCCCCAGGTCGCCTTGATCGACGAAGATCTCTGTATCGGTTGCGTTAAATGCATCAACGCCTGTCCATTTGACACCATTGTCGGTGCAGCAAAATTGATGCACACCGTGATTGAAAGCGAATGTACGGGGTGTGGTTTATGCGTGCCAGCCTGTCCCATGGATTGCATCGCCATGGTACCGATACAACGTGATCCAGAAAAACAAGATGCTGCAGTGGCACGTTGGGATCAACGCCAACAAAAGCATGAGCAACGCCTGATCCGTGATGCGCAAGAAAAATCGATTGATTACGAGCGTACGCGTTTAGTACCTAAAGAATTAGTATCAGAACAGCAAGCTAAAGTAAATGCTAAAAAACAAGCGATTTCTGATGCAATTGCGCGAGTGAAAGCAAAAAAATCCGTCATCCCAGCGAAAGCTGGAATGACGGGAGCCATTTTATGAATCAACAAAAACGCACCGAAATATTTAAACGTCTCCAAGCGCAAAATCCGCATCCCACGACTGAACTCGTTTATTCATCCATATTTGAACTATTAATTTCCGTGATCCTGTCGGCTCAAGCAACCGACGTGAGCGTTAATAAAGCCACAGCAAAATTATTTCCCATCGCCAACACGCCTGAAGCCATTTATAAATTAGGTGAAGAAAAGTTAAAGTCTTATATCAAAACCATTGGCCTGTATAACGCTAAAGCCAAAAATATTATAAAAACCTGTCAGCTATTAATCGAACATTTTAATTCAGAAGTGCCTCACGATCGCGCGTCACTCGAAAGCTTGCCCGGCGTGGGTCGTAAAACGGCAAATGTGATCATGAACACGGCTTTTGGTGAACCCACCATCGCTGTCGACACGCATATCTTTCGCGTCAGCAACCGCACTAAATTAGCGCCCGGTAAAACCGAACGCGAAGTTGAAGATAAATTAGTGAAAGTGGTTCCGAAAGAATTTGCCCAGGATGCTCACCATTGGCTCATCCTCCACGGTCGCTACACCTGTACCGCTCGCAAGCCAAAATGTACGAGCTGTATTATTAATGATGTATGTGAATGGCCAGAGAAAAATAAATTTTCTTAATTACAATATGTAGGCCTGCTTACGCGAAGCAAGCAGGCATCCTGCAGGCTGATTGTCGGTTTGCTTCGCGTAAACCGACCTACCTAAGGATTTCTTTTAAATTTATTATGCAGTTTTAAAAAAGCATTTTGCAACGTCGTTTCATGCAACCAACGAGGATTATACTGATAGCAGAACCCATAAATAATATAGATACCGATGTAGGTAAATAAGCAGGCGAAAATGGTATCACTGAGAAAATGGCCGCCCTGACCGATCCGGATCCAGCTATAAAAAGCACCCACGCCAAAAATTCCTACGCCATACGTAACTCGCCATGCACGACGACGAATAAATGGTAGAAACATCCAGAACGTAAATGCTGCAGCGCAATCACCACAGACAAAAGCACAATTGCTATCACATTGTTTGGCATCAATATGCCAAATTTCTTGGAAGGTTTTATCAGCCCCAAAAATACTGACATCGGATGGCCGCGGACGATGAAAATGATCTTTGAAGCCGGTATTGATCACTAATAATGGCATGATAATTAAAACTAAAATAATAAATATTTTTGGCTTGATCTGTATTTTGCTCAACGGCTTAATAAGCTTGCAAATCAAACTTATTAAGATCCAAATGCCCATTAGACGGATCACAGCATATAAAACATAACGCGCATTAAAAGCCCAATTGTAATGATTGAGTATAAAATCATTATGACCTAAATAATATTGATTCGTCAGCCAGATATCAAGCTGCGGTTGCCATAAAAACAGTACGCTCGCCGCTAAAACGGCAATTAGACAAAAAATAAAAATAGGTTTCGACATTATAAAATTGTATTAACGTTCATTGTTTATCGACTCCTGTGCATTTTGACTCGGTTCTACTTTATGTAGTACATAAAAATACAGCCCTGGTAAACTGGCTAAAATCAGCATAATTCCGTAGAGCACCGATAACGATAAAATCGCCGATTTAGGTAAATGTAGAAATAGCAAGAATCCGACCATCGCCCCTTCGCGAACTCCCCAGCCCGCAAATGAGATCGGTAATAGCGTGATCAGAGTAATGACGGGCATTAAGCCCAATAAGTCTAATAACGTAATGGGCAAATTCAGTGACAAGGCAATTAAATAGGTAGCGAAAATGGTGAGGAAATTTGCCAAAACGGCCAAGAGTAATAAGGCCAATAAATGTGGCCAAGAACCGATGCTGTTCACTAAGGCCTGCGATAACTCATAGAACATCTGAATAATTTTAATATTTTTCAAAAAATGAAAGCGGCTCAGTAACAATGCAAATAACAAACCGCCACTGACAGCTAACAGCACGATGCCGATCACCGTAAACAGTGCCGGTGGTAGCACGGGGCGAACCGAAAATAGCACCAATAGATTGAGCAAGATCAACCCCACCACGCCATAATATCGATCGGCCAAAACACTATATAAACCCTTACGTAACCCAGCCCCTAGCTTATGCGCATAGCGTACGCGCACGGCATCGCCACCGACACTGGTGGGTAAAATTTGGTTAAACATGGTGCCGACGAGATACGCTTTGGCATAAAAACGAAAATCACGGGCATAGCCCATACGCACCATGATCATATCCCATTTATAAGCGGCGATTAACGCACTGGCAATTTGTAAAATAATGGCTAAGCAATAATAACTACGATTGATATGAACTAAATATCCCCAAAACTCTTTGAAATTGATCTCATGGAATACCAGGAAGATAGCGACTGCAGACAAGCATAAGCGAAGAACAGTTTTCCACACAGTGTGAATTCCCATCAGAAGGTTAGAATAATTATTGCGATTATACTCGACTTCAGCACTAGACAATACCCCCTTAGCTATCTAAAATGGTGGCTTACTTAGTTTTATGAAGGATCTGCAGGAGCTTCATCTCAAAACGCGCTCTAGAGGTACATAAAATGGCTTATACGTTCTCTCAAACGCAACCAGAAATAGAAGCTAGACTAAAACAACTAACGCCTCTAACTGGTTTGTATAAAAAAAATATGCCACATTGTGAGTGGTTATGTAAGAAACTTCCTGTGGAAATACAGGCTGAATTACCCGGCATTTACAATAAATTCATTCAAGCTTCAAGTCTTTCATTATTACAGGCTGCGGCACGTAGCTTTGTATCACTTCCGGACTAGCCCAACTTTACATTTCTTAATTTTTCTGCAAACAACTGTCGATCCATATATTCCTTAAAATTAATTACTACTTCGCCGGAAGCTGAGAAAGTCATTATTGTTACCATGGGGACTAAAATATCCTGATCTTGAATAGTTACGATATTTACTTTGCTCTATAAAAACAATTGGTCCATCAATAGCAATTTTTTTAATGTCCCATTTTATTTTTTTAACAAAACTAAAAAGCATTTGAAATCTCTCTAGGACCATATCTCGACCATACAAGGTGCTACCTGTTCGAGGATCTTCAAAGACTACAGCTTCATCAAAAAACATGGATATTTTTTCAATATCTCTTGATTCCATCGCCGAAACAACTTTCATCACCTGTTCTTTATTAACAATCATAAAATTATCCCCTCTATTTTTTTTGTTAACATTATTTCACACGGTTTATATTATGCACTAAAAAAGCCTGCGTTTTTACGGTGGTTTTTTTAATTTAAATAAAGCCAGACACAGTATAATGCCAATAGTAGCAAGCACCAAATTAATTGCCATCATTATATGAAATGCCAAGATAAAGCTTGCTGATGTTGCGTGTTGTATCGTAGCTAATGACTCATTCAGAAAAGAAACATTCCAATCATGTAATTTTTGACTGCCATTGGCAACAGAAAACAAAATTTCGTTTTGTCTCGTTGAAAAGCTGAGACCTTTCAACGATAGCTCTTTTATCAACTTATAATGGCTTATTTTGTCTATTATAAGGCCTGAAAATGCTACCCCTGACATTGCACCAATCATTGCAATTGTAAAAAAAAGCCCGATAGCCGTACCTGAATATTGAGGAGCAACCTGAGAAATAGCTCCATTTACAGATGAGGTGGTGTGCATCCCATTTGACAGGCCAAAACTTACTAGGCCCATCAAAAAAAAGGTAAAAGAAAGATAATTCTGTAGATTTAAAAATGCAACACAACTTAAAAGCAGGAAACAAATAGACCCCATTAATGGAATTCTGTAACCGTAAACATCAATTAATCGTCCTGTTATAGGCGCTAAAACAATGATTGAAGCTGTCATGCATAGCAGCCACAAACCGGTGTCAACTGCAGAGAAAAATAAAATATTTTGCAAATATAACGGCAATAGAAAAAGGAAGTTTGCCATAATAAACATAAATATCATTCTAATCATTAAGACAAAAAGGTAACCATTGTTTTTCAATAAGGCAACATTAATCAAAGGATGTGTTGCATGCAAACTTTTCCAAAAAAAGAAACTAAGTGAAGTCAGCCCTATGAAAATTAATAACAATAATTCGTTAATAGAAACTTCATTAATTGAATACAAGGCATAAATTAAAATTAATATGCCAATAAAAAAGAAAGGCGTGCTAATAATGTCTAATTTAAACACTTTACCCGCTACTTTTGGGTCTCTAGAAACAAAAAAGTAGGTTAGTACGATGGATAAGACGCCCAGTGGAACGTTTAATAAAAAGATCCAGCGCCAGCCAAAATATTGCAAAATAAAACCGCCTAAGGGCGGACCAACGGCAAGGCCAAGGCCTGTCAATGTAACCGCCGCCCCCGTTGCAAATCCTTTCTTTTCGGGCGGAAATTCTTGCATAATCAAAACAACGGCCAGCCCCAATGTTGCTGCGAATCCTAACCCTTGGAAAAATCTTCCGATGATAATGGCATTAATAGATTGAGCCATTACGCCAAGATATAATGATGATATAACAAATAGAAGACTTCCCAGCAGAAAAATATTTTTTTTGCCAAAAAAATCAGCTAGTTTCCCAGCAAAACAAAAAAATAGTGCGGCAGCGGCAAGATAGCTTATTATTACTAGCTGTACCTGTTGCATTGATGCGAAATAATCTTTAGCTAATACTGCAAGTGCCAAATTTACAATAGTCATATCCAAGTTGGCAAGTAAGATAAAAATACCAATTGAAAACAAAATCACCCATTTTTTCATGTTTCCTCCGCGATCACTTAAAGGCATCCCTCGCTTTTTGAGATTCAAAAAGCGAGGTCCTTAAAATTATCGCCCTTAGTTTCCTGATATTTGTTGCTCAAAACTCTTCAGATTAAAATAGTCTGTACCAGATTTTATTTTTCCATTAACAATATGAAAAACACCCGTAATTGGTAAAACAATTTCTTTCCCATTTTCAAGTGATAAATGATTTACGCGTTCAATAGCGGCATTCTCACCATCAACAATAATTTTACGGACATCCCATTTAATATTTGTTACCATACCAAACCAACCTTTGAACATTTGATGGACGTTTTCACGACCTTCTGTTTTCCCCATTGGATCCGTAAATATTACGTCCTCCGCTAGCAGTTTTGAAACATCATCCGCATTTCGTGCTGAAACTGCAGTTTTCAATTTTTCAATTACTTCTTTTGTTGACATGCTCATCAATATATTCCTCAATATTTAAATTACAATGATTTACTTTATTTCTTACGACTAAAGAAATTTCTTACAGTCGCTCTACAAATGTCTTAACTGATTGGTACACCTCCTCTACAGCATCTGCTAATCCTATAAATGTATGGTAATGATGTGGCATACCTTGCCCAATTAAAACTTCACAAGTATACAATGATTCTTGGGTGATTTTTCCTGAAAATGCAATATTTTCATCATATAAGGGATCTTCGGAGCCTATCATAATAAATGTCTTGGGGAAGCCTGCGAGATCGCCACGCATGGGGCTTATGTAGGGATGATCCCACAATTCCCCAGGTACGTATATTCCCCTAATCAAGCCCAGTACGCCCTGATCTAGCATAATGTTATTCTTACAATACTGATTATAGGAGTCATAGTCTTCCAATCGCATGTCAGTTGCTGGTGAAAATAGGAGCACTGCATCGGGAACAGTTATACTTTCATAAGTACCAAACTAGCTGCAAATGTTCCGCCTACTGAGTCGCCAGCAATGATTATTTTGTTATTATTCCAAACTATATTGTTAAGCTTTCTATTTTTTCTTAAGTAAGTATATATAAAGCAGCAATCATCAAAACCGGCCGGGTATGGATTTTCGGGTGCTAGTCGATATCGTAGGCATATAACACGTGTGTTAACTGTTAATGCAAGCTTTCTATTGGTCAGATCATAATTTTCAGGTGAACCGATAGACCAACCGCCACCATGTAAATAAAGTATGGTGGATAATTTGTTATTCATTTCTTGTCCTTTAGGGGCATAAACAAATAATTCGATATTATGACCTTCCGAACTGGTAACAAAATCGCGTGTTAGACAGGTTTGTTCTTTTATCTCTTTAATGGCTTCCATATTCAGTAAGGATAAGTCTGGAGCTCTTGCTACATCTTTTCGTAAAGCTGCCACTAATGCATATTTACTATCCGTTAACGCTGTTCGAGTAGATAATATTAGTTTATAAATTTTCTTTGCTGGCCCTTCGAGTCCGTTGAAAATATTCTCTATTTTGTAGGGTGGTGCAGGCGGGAAAATTTGATTTTCAATCTCCTTGCTATCAAAAGATATCCAGCCTAAATTAATAAGTCCATTTTTTATGCTAAAAAAAGTCGTCCCCAGATACGAGATCTCTTTATGGCTAGGCATAAAACCTTCTAGGATACCGGTATGAATTCCTGAGATACGCCAGGCGAAGCTTATGGTATTTTGGTCACTCGAAAAAATTTCGATAAGTTCAAATTTAATATTTGATAATGAGTTTTTAATTTCCTCATAATACTTAATGACGTCAGCAACATTATTTCTTTTAGCATTGTTAATTGTTAATTGTTAATTGTTAATTGTTAATTGTTAAAATAATAGTGGGTGAGAAAATTTTAATATAATCTTTAGGTTCCTCATGGAAAATATTTTTTATTTTTTCTAACATAGAATTTCTCCGTTTATTGAAAGCTCAATAGTTTTCTTCAAATTTTCTTTTTCCGTAAGATTTACTTTAGCAGAAATATAGCCATCTGGGCGAACTAGCCACGCGCACCCTTGTAAGATTTTTTTATTTATGAACACCGTTTTTAGCACTTGCGCGTTAACACTTACTTTTTTATTTGAAAAAAATGTTCGAGGGATTAGCAGGTTGAATTTTGTATTATCCATTTTTTTACACGCTTTTTCATAGCTACGTATATTTTCAAAAAATTCACTAAAATGAAAGCCGGGCAGCATTTTTTTTTCTCGATAAGTATCACTTTTTCCCGTGTAATAATTATCGTAACCAGATAATCTATAAGGCAGCTCAATTTCAGTGTACTGCTTATTCCGAGGCCGATTTATATATTTACGCGTGGGTCTATATGCTTTCGCATCTACCAAGCTGTGAGTCAAATGCGCTGTATTTTCCTTTGTCTTCTTAATACAATAATTTCTTTCAGACTGATATGTGCTTAATAGGGAATCATTTGCATATCCTTTTAAGACATAAGCCAGCTTCCAACCCAGATTAAGCGCATCTTGTAATCCCATATTCATATTTAACCCACCAATAGGGCTAAATATATGATACGCATCTCCAGCAAGAAAGCATGCGTCTATGTTGGCTCTATTTGCAATGCGATGCCTAAATTCCGACTGAGTGAACCATAATAATTCTTTAATATTAAGCTCGAAATTCACTTTTTCGCGAACATATTGCGTAATAAAGGCAATGTTTCCGTACAATTCATTGTTGTCTCGTTTAATGTCGCGAAAAGAAACAATGATTCTATATTTCTTATTATCTATGGGGGCTATATCTTGGAAGCCATACTTAATAAGTCATGGAGGAAAATATCCTAAAGAGATGAGACAATTCCATGATCCTTATGGCTATTCAAGCTCACTGAAGGAAGTAGTAATTTGTACTCGTCGTATTTAACTTTTTTTCTGACGCAATTCTTT
>SHZH01000035.1 GCA_009692385.1 Gammaproteobacteria bacterium
ATTGTCGGCTTGCTGCGCGTAAGCCAACCTACCATAGAACTTTCTATCACTAAAAATCGTTTCACCTTTTGGGTGAAATTATTTTCAATCACTTTATTCAAAATAATAAATATTTTCAATGGGTTCATCCTTCAGAGCCAATTTCAACTACCGAATCTAGGATTATGCAAATCGTTACACGATTCTCTAACTTTTAAGGTAACTATCATGGCGGTAAAAAAATCCGAACTGTATTCATCACTATGGTCAAGCTGCGATGAACTGCGCGGTGGGATGGATGCAAGTCAATATAAAGATTATGTCTTAGCCCTGCTGTTTATCAAATACATAAGCCGATATTTATTGAATATTTTCTAGCGCTGCGCCATATTTACACGCTTCTAGATAGGCATCTACAATTTGGCGCAAGCTGACGTTACAGATAGTGTAATATTTTTTGTGTAACGTATTCTTAGCTGGACGCTTTGGGTAAAAAACTACTTTCTTTCTGCATGGTGTTAAATGCTTCAACAAGATACTTTTCGGGTGTAATAATCCTGCCTGGTATTCCTAATTCGTGTTGAGCTTGATCTAATGCGCGTTGTTCACGTAGCAGGGTCTCTTTGTCATTTACATCCCAAACAACTTGGATCAGTTCACGTTCGCCTTCAAGGTTAATGGTTAAAAAATCGACTTCATAGCGATCGGCTGTTAAGTAATAATAATTGTTCTTTTCTTGGCGTCGCAAATCGAGATAAACTAAGTTTTCAAACAAATGTCCCCAATTAGGTGATATTTTCGTTGTGCAAGCGTTTATTAATCCAGAATCGATTAAATAAATCTTCTTAGGATTACTTTGTACTTTTCTTAAATTATCTGAATGTAACGGCACAGTGAATGCAACAAAGCAGATTGCTTTTTCCGTAAGTCCTAATTGAGTTAAAAATTAAAAATTAAACCCGCAGCATACAGGTCAGCATCGGGAATATTGTTGTCCTTAATAATATGCGAATATATGGCGGTTAGCTCTAAGCCTGGGAGATCTTCTAACACATAACTCGCACCTAATGCATAATCCGGACGCCAAGCAGAGTTGGTTGACTGATATTTATTTGTGGTTTCACTGTCACCGCCATTAATACTTTGCGTCGCTTGGACATAGGCTGGGCCTATTTTGCCGCTCAGCGAAAAGTTATCACTGAGCGCAAAGCGCAGGACGGTTTGGATCTCAACCGCATATTCATTAGCAGTCACCGAAGCGGAGTTGTCATCCATATTATTAAAGCGTTGTTGGCCAAATTGTTCGTAACCGACTTCTAAGCCAATATTTTTATCGATCTTATAACCAACACCGAGTTTTCCAGACAACGTCCAATCGCTAGAATGAGTACTATCGATTTGTTCACCCAGATGATTATAACCGCGGCCTAAGAGTAGTTCGCCGTAAGCACCATTAGTATTAGCGTAAAGATTGCTAATAAAAACTATAATTAATAACGGGATATATTTTTTCATGAAAAACGCTCCGCTAAACAATCTATAAATTTTGCGATGATATCAAAAGCGCTGCCGCGCTGGATCTCTTGCACACCCGTTGGACTGGTCACATTAATTTCGGTAATAAAACCACCGATAACATCTAAGCCAACAAATAATAAACCCTTGTTTTTTAATATTGGGCCGATTTTAGCACAGACTGTTTGTTCGTGAGCGGTAAGCGGTAGCACATTAATGCTCGCGCCAGCAACCATGTTGCCGCGCAAATCATCTTCAGCCGGAATGCGTAATAAGCAATAAGGCATTGCCACGCCATTCACAATAAAGATCCGTTTATCACCTTCGGTTTTAATTGCGGGAATATATTTTTGCGCCATGATGTATTGCGTGCCATTTTGCGTGAGCACTTCAATGATCGAGTTGATATTTGCTTCATTAGGCTGGGCCCGAAAAATGCCGTGCCCCCCCATTCCATCCAGTGGCTTTAAAATGATATCTTGATGTTCGTGCCAAAACTTTTTTAACACGGTCTTATGACTACTCACTAGGGTAGGCGGGCATAATTCGGGGAACTGTAACGTAAACATTTTTTCATTGCAATCACGTAAGCTGCTGGGATCATTTACAATGTTGGCACCTTGTTGCTGTGCTAATTCTAGCAGATACGTAGTATGAATATATTCCATATTAAAAGGCGGATCTTTACGTTGTAATACCACGCTAAAATCAGACAATTTAAATTTTTGTACAACGCCCAATTCAAAAAAATTATTGGCTAGCCGTTGCACTTTGATAGATTGCGCGGTTGCCCAAATGATTTCTTTTTCATAAAACAAATCATGTAATTGAAAATAATAAACTTCCCAACCTCGTTCTTGCGCTTCAAGAATCATGGCGAATGAACTGTCATGATTGATATCAATTTTTTCGATCGGATCCATTAAGATCGCCAGTTTAAATGGCTTTGCCACTAACAATTCCCTCAGCAATATAAATTTCACGTGCTGCGGCGAGTGCCGCTAATCGAGCAATGACACCATAGACATAAAGACGTCCCAGCTCATGGGTATTTAACTCAAGACCTGATTGAGATTGTGCTGGAAAATCCAGCGCGACAAAATGCATACCGGGTGCATTGAGATTTTCCGTATTACTGCGTTCATTATGCACCCGATAAAAGCCACCGACCACGTTTTCTCCAATCATGTAGATAACAGGTTCGGCAATACCCTGTGCTATTTTTTCTTGAGTGTAAACTCCTTCTTGTAAAATGACTTTAGTCACCATTTGTTTATTCTTAGTGACAGCCATGCGGGTGCGTTGTTTACGATTTAAGCTGATCAGTTCTTCGGGAGATTTGATCGACATGACCCCCATGCCATAACTACCAGCATCGGCTTTTACAATAACAAAAGCAGGTTCTGTAATGTTGTACTGAGCATATTTTTTTTCAATGCTAGCAAATAACTCTACCGCATTTTTTTTCAAAACATCCATACCATCACCTTCCATGAAATCAACTTGGTCGCAATTACGAAAGAGGGGATTAATTAACCACGGATCAAAACCGACTAATTCAGAAAAATCATTTGTAACTTCATTGTAATGCGTAAAATGATCGGATTTCAGGCGATGATCCCAGCCGAGATTAATAGTCGGCATAATAGGTTGTTGTACACCCACTAAAAGTTCTGGTGTTCCTTCTGATAAATCGTTATTTAATAAGATCAGATCGGGGGTGAAGTTACGTGTCAGTACGGTATTATTTTCACGATAAATCGAATAAAAAGATAATACCCTTCCACTGATCGTGGTAATTTCTAGCGGCATTTGTTGATCTAATACCAAAGAACCAAGGCGAACTTCAAAGCCTGCACTTTGCAAAATTTCATACAAAGTAGCCAGACTTTCCAGATAATATTGGTTACGGGTATGGGCTTCAGGAATGATCAATACTTTTTTAAACGTAGGAAAGCGTTTATTCATTTGGGATTGCATCGCAGCAATGCTCAAGGGTAAATTTTCAGAGCTTAAGTTATTGAAACCAGCCGGAAATAAATTAGTATCAACTGGGGCTAATTTAAAGCCGGCGTTACGCAGATCGACCGAACTATAAAAGGGTGCGGGGGTGATTTGCCATTGCTTGTGCAGCCAGGATTCAATGCCCGCGTGCTTTTCAATAATGTCTTTTTCGAGTTCATGTAAGGGTTCATTTATCATCCGGCCATTTTACCCTATTTTTGACAAGTAAACATCAAATCGACTCGTTTTGCCTTTATAACAAAGATCCGGCTTAACATCAGCTAGATAAGCAGCATGTAAGGGGCGTTTGACAATGACGCGTTTGCGAGCACTGAGCCGTGCTCTAGTGAATAAGGCTAATAATTGCTCAGTATCAGGGTCGTCTCCTAGCAGATCTTGCTCCAATAGATCTTTTAATATCCGCATTTCTTTTTTGACCAAGGCGGTTTTCTTACGTTCCGGAAACATCGGGTCTAAATAGACAATATCAGCGGAGTGTTTAGTCAGCAATTCTTTTGCATCACCGATTACTAAGCACATGCGATTAATAATTTCGGCAAGGTCCGGTATTTGCTCTGCACGCTGTAGTGCATCTGCCAATAACGCCGCCACGATGGGTGAGCGCTCCATTAAAATAACCTTGTGTTTTGCACAAGCTAACACAAAAGCATCTCTACCTAAACCAGCAGTTGCATCAATTATTTCGTAAGGGTTCTTAGTTTTTCCCAACGCTTTCAATAATAATTCTTTACCCGGATGCTCACGGCGATGCTTAGTTTTACCAACCGAAAAATCAAAAAATAAGGGTTTATGCTCAGGGTGTTGTTCGTCATGTAATGCTAGGTGCTCAGCAGTTTGCACTAATAGAAATCGATTCAAAGCACTAGCTCAGCCAATTGATTCACGGCGAGAAGTGATAGTGGCTTGTTAATAACTCGATCGAAAATTTTTAAGTCGATTTCGTTGTCAGATTGATGCGCGGTTAATGCAACGAGCAATGTTTTGGATTGCTGATTAGCCCTCTCCAACTTGCGTAGTCGTTCTGCTAAAATGATCCCATCCATATCAGGCAAACCAATATCTAACAGCACCATATCATATTTTTTACTGGTAAATTTCTCCAAAGCAGCGTGTGCAGTAGGCGCAATATCAACTTCATGGCCTACGGCACGCATCACTTCAGAGGCAGCATAAGCAGCAATAGGTTGATCTTCAACCAATAAAATTTTTAATTTTGGTAACTCTGCAATGCTTTTATGTGCTGACAATTTAGGTGTAACATCACGTTGCTCTTGATGATGTTGATGTTTCTGGGCCGTGAGCGAAAATGGGAACGTACAGGAAAATACGGTGCCGCGTATGCCATTATTAGAAACACTGACTGTACCACGCAATTGCTCACATAATTGCCTAACATCGTGCAAGCCCAAACCCATGCCGCTGTAATTTCCTTCATAAGCTGCTTCTAATCGCGTAAATTTTTCAAAGATCGCTTCACGCTTTTCAAGGGGAACCCCAATGCCGGTATCTTTGACCGAAATGGCTAAAGTGATCTGATCCTGTTGCTGTTTCAAAATGGAAACTTCAATGCTAATTTCCCCTTCATGGGTGAATTTCACGGCATTACCTAATAAATTTAGCAAGATCCGTTGTAGTTTCGAGACATCGCTATTAATCATCGTGGGTAAATTGTTTGGATAATCAAAACCCATGTGAATAGGTTTATTAGCGACAGTAGGCTTAACAGCGCGCATGGCATCAAGGATTAAATTTTTTAGATCAATTGGCTCAGATACGACAAAATCAAGTTTCTCACTATTGCGCGCTTGTTCAAGTATAGTGTTCATATATTCGAGTAATACTTGTGCTGATTCAGAAATCATTTGCAAGTGTTCTTTCTTTTTAGGATCGTTTTCTTGCGTAGCCATCCATTCTGAGAGTGTAAGAATTCCCGAAAATGGTGTCCGCAAATCATGGCGCATATTTTTTAAAAAAACTTCTTTGGCTTCATTCGCTGCCTCTGCTTTTTCTTTCGCGACAATTAACGCTTGTTCAGCTTTTTTGCGATCGGTGATGTCCGTATATAGTCCCAATACACCGATAACATGCCCTTCAGTATCATAATAAGGAACTTTGCTGGCCAGCACTTCTATTTTTTGACCGTTCGCTTGGCGTTGAGTTTCTTCCAGATTTAATAAAAGCTTTCCTGATAAAACGGTTTTATCCCCTTTTTTATATAAATCAGCTTCCTCATGAGACCATGCTAATTCATAATCGGTTTTTCCCAAAATTTCAGCAGAGGAAGATAATCCCGCAGCCTCAGCAAATGCTTTATTACATCCCTTATAAACGGAGTCTTGATCTTTCCAATAAATATACCAAGGAATATTTGCAATAATTTCCTGAAGATAATTTCCTTCAATTTCAGCAATTGAATGCCATAATGCCCATTTCGTCACCAAATCTAAATCTAAATGAATGGGAAAATTATGTAGTCCAGGGCTAAGTTTTTGCGGTAGTAAATATTCTAATGCGCGAATTTGGCCACAAAAAATCGGATCTAAAAAGATGACTCGCGTGGGTTGCTCCAAACAAAAATTAATAGCGACTTTATTATTTAATATCGCTGCATCAGGAAAATGCTCACCCCATTCATCTTCCGCACCCAAATTAACTAAAAATTGACTATGAAAATTAGCAGCAGAATAATATTTTGACATCACTCCCTTCTGGCCAGTTGCTGTCACCACGGCAAAAGCTGTGGCTAGGTGCTCGCTTACTATTTCTTTTTCTGATATTAAATAACAATTAACGCCTTGTGATAATGCGTCAGCTTTTTTATTTACATCATTTTCTATTACCACAACTTCAACTTGCAGTTTTTTTAATGCCGCAACAAGCCCGTGTCCCACTTTACCATATCCAAATAAAACAAATTTTTTATAGCTTAATCCATGTTTTGTTAAATAACGAAATGCTCTTACAAATCCATCAGCTGTACCGAAGAAAGTTTCGATTTTTTTTACCTGAGCGTCGTCGATAGATATAACGGGGTAATTAACACCTTTTGATGATTCGTAGGCTAATGTTCCGCTACGGGTTAATTCAACCACCCCATATTTGAGGTGTACATGATTTATTAAGCGGCCACAACAATCGAGAGCCAAATCATATTCTGCATCATTTAAATCGGATAGCCTTACTAATGAAATATTAGCTTTTTGTAAGTCGGCTACAACATGTTGATCAATCACCAAACCATTTTCAATCACAACAGTAACTTGAGCACCACCCAATAATAATGCTTCAATTTGAATTAATGAAAATCGCGTAAGATGACCATTGTAAATAATGGACTTTCCTTTAAAAGGCCTTTCCATTTTTAGCCGGGTAATGAGTTCTCCCATAAAAGGGATTGCTTCTTTAGAAAAAGTGTTGCGGATAGTTTCTAAATAAAAATAATTAATGCTCATAATGAATAAAATTATATCCTGTTTATAGACAAATTGTTTCAAATTTTAACTGAAAAATGGCTTAATACGACAACTACCTTACTCAACCGTAACAGATTTTGCTAAGTTGCGTGGTTGATCGACGTCATTGCCGAGTAATACAGCCACATGGTAGGCAAATAATTGCAGTGGAATATTGTAAATAATGGGCGCGATAATGGCATTGACCGTGGGTACTTTAATAATATGGATATTTTTTTCAGCTACAACATTAATAGACTGATCAGCGAATAAAAATAAGCGACCACCACGCGCATTGACTTCTTGAACGTTACTTAATAATTTTTCGACTAAGTGATCGTTAGGCACAATGACGATCACCGGCATGTTTTCATCTACTAGCGCCAAGGGACCGTGCTTTAATTCGCCAGCAGGGTAGGCCTCGGCATGAATATAGGAAATTTCTTTTAATTTTAGTGCGGCTTCTAACGCGATCGGATATTCCACGCCACGACCTAAAAATAAGGTATCACGAAAGCGACTAAAATGTGTCGCCATTTTTTTTATGTCTGGATCGAGTTGCAGCACCGTTTTAATTTGTTCCGGAATGGCACGCAATGCTGTAATCAGTGTGGTGGCATCTTGGCCATGAACTTGCGCTAAACAAGCTGTAAATAATAATAAAGCCGTTAGTTGGGTCGTGAACGCTTTTGTTGAAGCAACACCCATTTCTGGACCGGCACGGGTTAATAAAGATAATTCCGACTCGCGAATAAGTGAACTTTCGGGTTTATTGCAGATTGTTAAAGTCGACAGATAGTTCTGTTCTTTGGCTTTGCGTAATGCTGCTAGCGTGTCTGCCGTTTCACCCGATTGTGACAAAGTCAAAAATAAAGTATCGGGCTGTACCACATTGTCGCGATAACGAAATTCACTGGCGATTTCGACTTGACAGGATATCTGCGCGTATTGCTCCAACCAATAGCGTGCGACTAAGCCCGCATGATAACTCGTTCCACAGGCCACAATTTGTACGTGCTTAATTTTCGGAAAGAGCACTTCGGCTTTCGTGCCAAAAGCAGAAATTAAAACATGATTTCCAGCCAGTCGACCTTCCAACGTTTGTGCGCTGGCGACGGCCTGTTCAAAGATTTCTTTTAACATAAAATGTTGATAATCACCTTTGGTGGCTTGTTCTTGAGCAAGATCTGAAGTTTTGATCGGACGCATAATTTTTTTGCCATCGCAGTCATAAATCATTAATTTCTCTGGAGTCAGATCAACCAGATCACCTTCTTCTAAAAAAATAAATTGTTGCGTGACAGATAATAATGCTAAATGATCAGATGTTAAGAAATGTTCGTTTTTGCCAATACCAATTATTAGCGGACTGCCTTGGCGAACGCCAATAATACGTTGCGGATAATGCTTAACGATAATAGCTAAGGCAAATGCACCCTGTAATTCTTTAATTGCACCTTGCACGGCAGCCAATAAATCATTATTTTTCCAGTACGAATGGATCAGATGGACAATGACTTCCGTATCCGTATCCGACGTAAACTCATACCCCTTGGTTTGTAATTGACTACGCAGTGCAACATAATTTTCGATAATGCCATTATGGACAATCGCCAAATCGCCAGAAATATGGGGGTGAGCATTACGTTCACTCGGTGCACCATGGGTCGCCCAACGGGTGTGCGCAATGCCCGTATGACCATTAAGTGGTGTTGCAACGAGCCCATCAGCTAATTCTTGCACTTTGCCCATGCGGCGCAAACGTTGTAATTGATCGTGTTGATCTATCACCACTAGACCAGCAGAGTCATAGCCGCGGTATTCCAGCCGTTTTAAGCCGTCAACTAAAATCGGTACGATGTTGCGATTCGCCACGGCGCCAATAATTCCACACATATTTAAAGTCCATTATTATTAATGCGAATTGTACGCCGTTTTGTCATTCCTGCGAAGGCAAAATCCAGCCAACTTGCAAAAAATGGCAAATACGACACTTTTAACTTGCAAAAACTGTCAAGTCTGACGATAGCATCTTTGGGAGCGACTAAAATGGTATTTTATTACTGGCGGATTATCAGAAGTGGTTGATCCCATTAATAATAGTTTTGCCGCGTATTATTAGCCCGTTAAGATCTCATTTACTGCTGCTAATCGCGCATTGCGGATCGCTTCGCCAAGGGCTTTATTTTGTAGGCCTTGTTCCAGAAATGGAGCAATTGAAATATTACGAGCAGCCGCTAATAAATGATTGAGAAGTGCAATCTGTTTAGCCGCAGAGGAGCTTAACAGCAGGCCGATATCAGTAAAGATCTGCCAACGTTCCGGACGGCGAAAAGCATCTATTTGTTCAAAGAGTTTGAGTATTGCTTCGGTCGAGTGTGCCGTTTGCAATAGATTGAAATTATTTTTAACGAGCAGGGCGTACTGTAAATAATCTTTAGGCACAGCAAGACGCTTACCCAGCGAATTAATTTGATCAATTGTTAGTAATTGCATAATAGCCGAAAAACGTAGCAGTGGATCATGGTTCGTTTTTTGATAAATATTTAAATGTGCGATCAACTGATCATATGATTTTACAAATTCTGGAAAGACAACCGATAGCGCATTACAATTTTTTAAGACTGTAAAAAAATCGGTGGGGGTGGGTTCAGCTAAGGCTTTATGAAATTCTTGCCAAACGCGTTCTGGAACCAGAGCGTTTATTTCGCCATTCTGCACCATATGTTGCATTAATTGGTTCGTCTTAGGTGCAACGGTAAAACCAAGTGTTGCAAAACGTGCAGCAAAACGTGCTAAGCGTAAAATACGAACAGGATCTTCAATAAACGCGGCTGATACATGACGCAATATTTTTTTCTTAAGATCGTCAACACCATGATAAGGATCGATGATTGTACCTTGACTATCTTGCGCAATGGCATTAACTGTTAAATCACGACGCAATAAATCTTCTTCGAGCGTGACCGTAGGGGAGCTATCGAAAGCAAAGCCAGCATAACCAGGAGCGGTTTTTCGTTCTAAGCGAGCGAGAGCATATTCTTCTTTTGTTTTTGGATGTAAAAAAACAGGAAAATCTTTGCCGACCTGTTGATAACCTTGTCGTAATAATTCTTCAGACGTTGCGCCAACCACAACCCAATCTTTTTCTTTAACGGAAAGTCCTAGTAATTGATCGCGTACTGCGCCGCCAACCAGATATATTGCCATTTCTTAGCCATTTTCCGCGGATAAAATTTTATCTTTTTCTTGCCAAATCGAATTCAACCATGCTTGAAAGCGCACACGATAGTCACGGTCATCTTGATAATTGCCACTGAGAGATTCTGGCAGATCAATTTCACGCAAATAAACTTTAATGCGATTAATTTTACCCGACATAAGTTGCCATAATGTATTGCGATGTTCAGGATAAACAATGGTGACATCGATTACTTTTGTGAGATGTCCAGTCATGGTTTGTAGAGCATATGCCATACCACCCGCTCGTGGTTTTAATAAGAAGCGATAAGGCGATTGCTGTCTGTCATGTTTTTCATTAGAAAATCGCGTGCCTTCTAAAAAATTCATAATCGTCGTAGGCGTTTGTTTAAATTTTTCACAGGCCTTAAGCGTAGCGCGCAGATCAGCGTCTTTAAGATGCGGTTTTTTTGCCAAGATACTTTTTTTATGGCGGCTCATGAACGGAAAATCAAGTGCCCACCAAGCAACACCCAGTAAGGGCACGTACATCAATTGTTTTTTGATAAAGAATTTTAATAACGGAATTTTATTGTTAAAAACGCGACCTAATACCACGATGTCGGTCCAGGATTGATGATTGGCAACGACCATATACCATGCGCTCAACTTTAATGTGACGTGACCATGAATTTCCCATTTCACCCCCAAGCAAGTATCAATCGCTACATTATTAAAGCCAATCCAAGCACTGGCTAAATCATTCAATAGTTCCGTACAACCCCGACGAAATAATGGGATAGGTACACACAGTTTGAGCAGCGCAACAAAAATCAGAGGGAGTACCCATACAAGGGTACTTGATGAGAGCACTAGGAGAGATACTACACCTAGAATTGGGCCGCGCATAAATCGTAACATTGAAAATTCCTCTAATATTTTGTAATTATAACATATACTCAACACAATAAACGGAAGAAATATAGCAGTTATATGAGTAAACGAATTTTAAGTGATCAACAAAAACGCCGGATCAGTAAATTACAACATCGGCATCGTGCACAAGCGGCCGATCGTGATCAAGTGGGAGAAGGGCAGGAAGGGTTGATCGTCGCACATTTTGGAAAGAACATCGATATCGAGGATCACAGCGGAAAAATTTGGCATTGTTTCTTACGACAAAATTTAGGCGCCATTGCGGTGGGTGATCGGGTGATCTGGTTGCCGAGTGATAATGACACAAATGTGATAACCGCCATCATGCCGCGTAAGAACACCTTAACACGTTACAATAAATTTACCGGTTCAAAATTGATTGCCTCGAACATTGATCAATTATTTATTGTCGTAGCTATTGAGCCGCCACGAGCTATGAACGTTTTAGATCGCTACTTAATGCTTTCCGAATTACAGCATATCAAACCGATCATTGTTTACAACAAAATTGATTTATTAGATCAAGAAGAATTAGCTGTACAAAAAGATTTTTTACAGCTTTATCAAGATATCGGATACCACGTTATTTATACCAGCATTACCGATCCACACACTATCCAGCATTTAAAATTATTGCTAACGGACAAAACATCGGTATTTGTGGGCTTATCCGGAGTGGGGAAATCATCTTTATTAAAAGCGATTGCACCCGAAAATGAAGTTGCGATTGGTGAGTTGTCATTAAAAAGTCGCGAAGGTAACCATACAACGACTACTGCGCGCTTATATCATTTAGCAAACAATGCGACCTTGATCGACTGCCCTGGGATCCGTGAACTCGCGATGGGTGATTTGACACGCACTCAAGTGATCCAAGGCTTTAAAGAATTGCGCGATTTGGCAGCCGATTGCCAGTTTCGCGATTGCAAACACGAATGCGAAACTGGCTGTGCCATTTTAACCGCGATTGAAAGTGGAAAATTAGCGCCTGATCGATTAATGAGTTATCAAAATATTATTACTGAAATTGAAAATGAAGTGTAATGACAGATTGGGATCACACAATAAAAATCTAATTTACGAAAAAGGCCAAGAGGTAGGTCATTTTCAATTTGGTTCTACGGTTATTTTATTGTTTGCACAAAACACGAGCGATTGGTTGAATCATCTTCATGAAACCTCCCCGTGCAGTTAGGACAGATGTTAGCCAAGGTACGTGGTTAAAATTTAACTACATAATGCTATTAGATCACCATCAATCTCGCTATGCAACTATTTCTATATTTGGGGAGTTACGATTAAGCTATTATTAAGACTGCTTGATATTGACCTAAGGCCTCGGTAACAGTATTATACGCCCTCAACCACTCCCCGGTAGCTCAGTGGTAGAGCAGGTGACTGTTAATCACTTGGTCGGCAGTTCGAACCTGTCCCGGGGAGCCAAATTTCCCATTTAAAATCAAGTGATTACATTAACTTAGTTGATTTTCCCATCTATCCTAAAACACCCTTGCGGGCATTTTGCGGACACTTTTGTCCGCAAAATTGACTACATTAAAATTTTTATTATTAAAATCATATAGTTAAAACCCAACACAGTGAAATTTGAGGTCACCGGCTCGATTTATGTTTTGAATAATCTTTCTTTGATTGATTTTATAAAATAGGCTATACAGTTGCATCTAGAATATTTTTTCCAGGGATAGTTAAGGAGATCCTGTGACACTTCTAAATTTTGATACTATTTTTCAATCTGTTATTCGAATTAAATCTGAATTTACCGATGATCTTAGCAATATTAAAGTTGGAATAGGAACTGGCTTTGCAATTCATCACAAAGATCAATTTGTGATAATTACCAATAGACATATGCTTGATTACGAATACTCAACCACAAGGAAAAATTTCTCATTATCAAAATTGATTTTTTGGTGCAGAACTTTAGATAACTCAAATTTAGAATGTGCGCCTATCGAATTTGAAGTTGATTTGTCTAAAACAAATATTATTTCACATCCAACAACTGATTTATCTATAGTGATTCATCCTCATTTTCTAAATTGTACGAATTTGCCAAATGTAACAGCAATACCATCTACTTTTATAGCAGATAAAATATTCTTTGAAAAAACTTTAAGCACTCTAGACTCTTGTGCTTTTATTGGTTACCCCTCATCAAAAAAAACGGAATGGTGGGATACACACTTAGGTTTACCTATAGCTAGATTAGCTAACTTAGCTTCACGACCTGGAAATGAATTTCGAAACGAAGCCATTCAACGCACTCATATACGGCTAGTTGCTGGCTTTTCTTTTTCAGGCTCAAGTGGCTCTCCTATATACAGCTTAGGATCTGGTGGATTTAGAACTAATACAGGTTTTCTGCAATTACCGAATGGTATTGAACCAAAGCTTATTGGAATTATGGCGGGACACTTTAAAGATGATACGTCTCCTCCAGAAATGTTACAACATACTGGACTTTCTTATTTTATCTCATCAGATGCTATTCTTGAGTTACGTGATACAAAATGATGCTCATACAACTAATTTATCATTATTGATCAATCTTTAAATAAATCCTCTGCCGTTACAGTGCCGCTTAATAAATCATCGGCATAGCTATTATTTTTAATACCATTGGCAGATATTAATGCTAAGAATAATTGTTTTTTAGTACGAGTTTTTTCTTTAAATGACTTTATTTTACGATTCAAACTTTCGACCATTTCTTTATTCACTACATACGGTTGTTGACTGTATTTTATTTCACACAACGTAACCGCTGCATCTTTTCTATCAAACAACAAATCAATCTGCGCCCCCTGCTCTTTTGAACCCTTTCTTGGAACATAACGCCAGCTGCTGGCTTGTGCTGTTGAATTGAGCTGCAGTGCTTTTCTGATCAATGCTAAATGCTTATAGCAAACGGCTTCAAAAGCATAGCCTAGCCAACTTTGCCATTCAGGTGTTAATGCCATTGATTCCCAATAATTTGCTTCCAATGCATCTTCTTGCAAAGTATGATGAATTGGCTCAATCCATTTTAGATAAAATAAAATATATTCATCATTAATTCGATAATAGGTACCCTGGCGTTCATGATAACTAGGTTTGAAACCTTTAATAAAACCTGTCTCCTCAAGTTCTTGTAGTTTTTTAAGGCCTGTACTACCCATTAAGGCTTTTCCCATTTTTTTAAGTAATTCATTTTTACCAATCCCATCACGACGACCCGCTATTAACTTAACGGCTTTAACATAAAAACCATCGTCCGCATCAAATAAGGAAGCAAAAAGGTTATCAAACTCCTCCGCTAAAAAACTTTTAGGCTGAAACGCAAGCCTTTGTATAATTTGTGTGGCTGATAAATTCTTGGGGATCTTTGCTAAATAATACGGTATTCCACCCATGACCATGTACAACAATAAAATTTGTGCGTCTGTTAATTTTAGCTTCATAGACAATAAGAAATCTTTTGTTTCTGAAAGTTTGAATGGTGTTAAATAGATCGTTCTAGTAAGGCGATTATGTAACCCCCCTTTATTTTTGATGACTTTCTGAATAATCCATGCTGCTGAGGAGCCACAAATTATCAATTTAATCCGTTTATCTTTTGACCAATGTTGATTCCAATAGTAATCTAAACTTTGTAATAGTTTTGAATTTTTCGTTGCCATCCACGGCAATTCATCAAAAAATAGTACGACTTTTTTTTGTTTTGGTGTGTTCTGTATGGCATTTGTTAATGCCTC
>SHZH01000036.1 GCA_009692385.1 Gammaproteobacteria bacterium
GTCAAAGCGCCATGGTTATACGAGTTTGCGAATATACATATCATTAGTGTTGCAATCCAGACCGAATATACCGCGTTAATACAGCATTTTTCTCTGGAAGAAGCTAGCAAATGGAGATCTATTAAGACCGCATTAGAGTCGGTTCTAGCAGTAAACATAGACAACATTTTTGAACGGCATTTGAAATCAGCTCGAATGAAATTAGATAATATGCTAAGAGGCCCTCGTCAAGGAAGCATTAACGAGATGCCTGCATACAAACACAGCCTAACAAATTACCACGTTTATACAGCCGCTTATGAATTTGCAGGGGGGACTAAAGTGAGAGGCTGGTTAAATACCTTAGTTGCTTTTGAACATTTGCGGCTGAATTTATGCGATCAGCTTGTTAATTACATTGTTGGTCTTCGTGGAGAGCTTAAAACCTTATTGGAAGAGCCAGCGGACGTGGCTGTTCTATCGGAAGTTAGTCCTCCAATGGATCAAGCTAACCCACACAATGCTTCACAGAGAAGTATTTTTGACTTTAGAGCCAATGACTGGCTAGCAATAATCATGCGGCCTATCTATCAAGAAAACTTATATGGTCCTTTTCAAAAAATAACTGTACCAGCGAATAAACAACATTTAGAGGTAGGTTTGAAGGAAGTCATTCTTGAAGCGGGAAAAATCTTTCATGCCGCTATTCTAATAAGAGCGCATGCCTTACCTTCACATCAGACGGATCAACGATCTATTTTTAATTGGCTTGAACAAGCAAGTAATGGCATTAAATATGGTTATTTTGCAGCAGTGGATCACACGATGATTGATCAAACGCGCTATCCTAAACTACAGCCTTACGAACCTTTTAGCAGAAATATTACTGCTATTGTTAATGGATTAAGTCCAACCAAAGGTCTGGCGAGCGCTCTCATGGCTCTGGCAAAAGCTGATAAATCAGCGAGATCCGAAAATAAAATTAAAGGGTTATTCGACTGCTGCAAAAAAAATAGCGATATCAATGGTAAGATTTCAGGAAAAGTGAGCGAGCTTTTATTGGGAGTTGGCGAGTTAGCTAAAAAATATTTACCTCAGTTCGCACCACAGCAAAAGAGAGCTTGAGCCCGTTGACCACGCAGGGCATCTTAAAATGAATGCCCTGCTTTCGCAGAAATGACGGAGAATTCTTCTTGTATTTTAACGCTTTTTCAGGCATGATTTGCGCTTCAAATTTAACTGAGAGTGATTAATGGCCAAAAAAGAAGAAGGATTAGAAGTCGAAGGAAAAATTATTGATACCCTGCCTAATACCCTATTTCGGGTAGAGTTACTCAATAAAAAAGATGATCCTAAAAGTGAGCAAAAAGATGCGCCTAAAATTATTATCGTGGCACACATTTCGGGGCGGATCCGCAAAAATTATATTCGTTTATTAAAAGGCGATGAAGTCATCGTCGAACTCTCTCCCTATGACCTGACCAAAGGTCGCATTACCCGTCGTCACGATGCTAAATCAAGAGCGCGCGATGAGGCGATGGCGGCAGCAGCAGCAGAACAAGAAGCGAAAAAAACAGCTAAAGAAGCAACAGCAACGACGAGTAAAACAGGCACTAAAAGTCGAGCACGCGGTTAACTTAACCCTCTAAATCTTCGCCATATCGATCTTTACTTTCACTGGTAGGATCATCATATTATATCCCAACGAGTAGATCTCATATTGCAGTGCCGAAACTGTTTTATTGTAAATAATTTTTTGCACCCAGTTATTACCCGGAAAAATTAATTGGCTACTGAAAAAAGCGACATTGTCGAAATGCTGCGCTAAATCTTTAGCCACTTGACCCATTTTCAGCACCGGATCAATGGTTAAGTCAAATCGAGACATTGCGGGAATATTATGTGACTGGCAAAATTCAACCAAATAGTCTAGATCGCCATGGATCGAGCGTCTAAGTTGTTTGATTTTATTCTTGCCAATCATCGAGAAAGAATCGATAACACCAACATCCACAAACACGTAATTCTTATAGTAATCTTTAAACGTACGCTTAATCGTTAATAAAGCATGCATCGCGGCGCCACGTGAAGCACCGACAAAAATAACTGCCGTGGGTTGTTTCGGATCAGGCACAAGATACTGCATCATCGGTTTATCGACTGTTAAACATAAAGATTCATCTAGTTGTTCGATCATTAATTCAGTGATCCGATAGGTACGTTTAATAAATAAGCAAATGACTAGTAATAAACTAATTAAGAATAATGCGATCCAGGAGCCTTCTAAGAAGCTAGTGATCGCTACCGTAATAAAAATACTGATACAAATAATTGCCCCTAAACCGAGCAGCAATAAATTAATAATTTTTTTCAGTGCAAAAGAAGTTTCGATCCAGTAATATTTAAATAAACCCACAATAGCAATACTAAAGGCTAAAAAAACACTTAAGCTATAAATGATAACGAGTGTCAAAATTCGAGCATTGGTCATAAATAGAATTAATAACGCCGCTGCACTAAATAATAAAATACCATTTTGGCGAACGAGTCGATCAGAGACATTCACAAAAATTTTCGGGATCCATTGGTCAACACCCATGTTGGCCAATACCGCCGGACCACCCAAAAATCCTGTATTAGCCGCAGTAAATAATAAACCTGCTTCAAACAACAAGGTCATTATAACCACGCTATGGCCAAACAAACTATCGCCCATAATTTTTTCAAACACCACAGCATTTAAGGTTTTGCCTTCCTGCGGTGAAACTTGCCACAGTAGATAGAGTAAAAGTATACCACCCGCCGTGAAGGCTAAAGAAATCGCCATCCATAACATCGCGCCCTTGCCAGTTTTGACGCGTGGCTCCGCTAAAATATTAACATTATTAGAAACCGCTTCTAAGCCCGTATAGGTACCACCACCTTGTGCATAAGCGTGTAAAAATGCGATCGTAATGAATAAGCCGCCCATCTGTTTGAATAACGAAGTGGTCTCGATAGTTGACGTCGTCACCACCGTTTTAAATTCCAGAGCATGTGAACCAATACCATAGACAATCAAAGCGACGTGAAAAATAACAAAGCCAATAAAGATCGGTAATAGGAATTTAATCGATTCTTTAGCACCACGCATATTGAGGTAAGTAATAAACATAAGGATCACGGCATCACATATCTGAGCCACTGCCGCTGAATGGAAGCCAAAAATACTGAAAATCGCTTCCATACCACTCGCCACCGAAATGACCACGGTCAGAATATAATCCAGAATTAGCGCAATCCCCGCCACTAAACCAGCATATTTACCTAACAGATGCGTCGCGACTTTATAACCGCCGCCTCCATTGGGGAATAAGGTAATGACTCGATTATAAGCAAACGCAATAATGAAGACAGTCACAGCAGTCGCTAAGGCTAACCACAAGGCTAAACCAGGATGCCCGCGTAACGCTAGGAAAGCTTGTTCTGGACCATAGCACGACGAAGATAAACCATCAGCGCCAAGGCCCACCCAAGCAAGAAAAATGGTTAACGCTAAACGTTTCTGGGTATTACTAGAAAGGGGATCTTGGGGTTTACCCAGAAAAAATATTTTTAGCTTATCCATAAACCTAAAATGCTCTTCATTAATATGTTTAACCTGTGTATTTGAAGGCGCATAGTGTAGCAATAAACGCATCGGGATGCAAAATTAAGAAAAGCCCCGCCGCCCCACTCTATTGTGCTATATATTGCGGCCTACTCATGGCTGCAATATTTGTTTTACCATTGGTGATCTTGATTATTGTAACGACCTTAAGCGGCGTTAGTGCAACAAAGTTCATCAAACCACTGGCAGCAGGAAACATTTGCATTTTTTTAATCGCCTGAGCAATTTTGTCGGCATCGAGAGAATCGGCCTGGCGGATCGCCATGATGGCTAATAAAGTCGCATCATAGCCTAACACAACCTGGGTACTGCTCGGTTTTTTCTTATATTGTTCATTATATTGTTTTAAAAAAGCCGTCATTTCGTCGCTTTCAAAATTTTTATCAAAATAAGTTTGGGTGGTATAAAACACGCCCTCAGCCCAATTTTTATCGAGTGTCATACCGTTCAAATCAGCACTGAGCATAATGGGCAATTTAATCCCTGCTTGGCGTAATTGTTTGATATAGGCGATGGCTTCTTGATTACTCGCCGCTAGATAAATAACCCGACCCCGCGCAGCATGAATGGCTTCGACCAATTCTGGTGTCACACCCAACTCAAGATTTTTATTGAGTGCCACATTCCCTTGGATATGGGTAAATGCTTCAGCAAAGTAATTGGCCCATTTTTTGCTCTGGTTATTATTTTGATAAAGCACTAAGACACGTTCCCGGTGCAATTGATTCAAAATAAATTGTGCGGCCGCACCCGCCAGAACATTCTCGCTAGCCGAAACAGAGAAATACTGTTGGGCATATTGTTTGAGCAAATCCACCGAGGTTGCATCCGCACTAATAAGAACTTTATTCCTAGCCATCTTATCCGCACTTAAGATAATAGGTGCTAAAATTGTAATTTGGGCATTACCACCTAGACCGAGGATCACGGGCAACTTTTCTTTATCCTGCAAATTATTAGCGGCAATGATTAAGCTTTGTGTCGTGCTCGCGTCGATACCGATCAGTGAAAATTTATAATCGCTTTTTTTGTCATGTTGACTTTGAGAAACCGCTAATTGCACACCTTGCCAGGCGGCCATTTGTTGCGGATCTTTAGCATCGTAAATAACGCCCAAATTGACATCGGTTGCCGCATAAGCAGAGCTGATAACTAAACTCAGACTTAATAATAAAATACGAAATAACATAATAACCTTAATCCAAATTCAGCCTCCTATGGTACATTAAGCCCCATGCCCAAGCAAACTGATTTGACACCTTTATTTGACACGCTGAAATATTGCCACGAGCAGCAAATGCCGAGCAATTTCCCCTATCCTGATGATTATCGTAAAGCCTCTGATTTCATTTATAGCTATCGTGGTTCCGAGGCGACCTTTAATGTTTATCGTCGCGAATTAGAGCGTCTATTGCAATGGTGTTGGCACGTGGCGTTGAAATCCGTTACCGATCTCAATCGCCAAGATATTGAAAACTATATCTATTTCTGTCAGCGCCCTTACGCCGAGTGGATCGGCACTAAAACCCTCGATCGCTTTATCAGCTCGGGTGGGCAACGCGTCATTAATCCGGAATGGCGACCGTTTGTTTCGAGTGTATCCAAATTTCAATTTCAAGCGGGCAAACGCGCTTTAACCAAAGATTTCTTGTTATCACAAAGTGCGGTGAAAGCTATTTTTGCCGTACTCAGTAGTTTTTATAATTACCTCATTCAAGAAAACTACGTCACCGCCAATCCGGTATCGCAAATGCGACAAAAAAGTAAATTTTTACGCACACAACAAGGCCAATCCCCAATTCGTCGTCTGTCGGAATTACAATGGTCTTATGTCTTAGAAACTGCCGAACAATTAGCCACGAGCGAACCCAACAAACACGAACGCACCCTATTTATCATGAATGCGTTATTCGGCATGTATCTACGTATTTCAGAACTAGCGAGCAGTGCTCGTTGGCAACCACAGATGGGACATTTTTTTCGTGACATGGATAATAACTGGTGGTTTAAAACTGTTGGTAAAGGTAATAAAGAACGCAATATTACGGTGAGTGACGCCATGCTCGCCGCTCTACGTCGCTACCGCACATCTCTGGAATTACCCGAATTACCCGCGTCCGGTGAAGGTACACCCCTGCTGTTAAAAAATAAAGGCACCGGCGCCATCACCAGCACTCGCCAAATTCGCATGATCGTCCAAGATTGTTTTGACCAAGCCTGCGCGCGCATGGAAAAAGATGATCTCAAAGATGATTCAGAACAGCTCAAAGCTGCAACGGTCCACTGGCTACGCCATACGGGAATTTCCGAAGATGTTAAACACCGCCCAAGAGAACACGTCCGCGACGATGCCGGCCACGGTTCCAGCGCCATTACTGATCGATATATTGATGTGGAATTACGAGCGCGTCATGCGTCGGGTAAAAAGAAAGTTATTAAGCCGGAGTTGTAGGTCGCCTTAAGCGAAACAAGGCGAAAAATGTAGGGGCACACTGCGTGTGCCCGGGCATATGCAATATGCCCCTACGATGCCTGCTTGCTTCGCGTAAGCAGGCCTACGTAGACAAGAGAATCACTTTATCTTTTTTAATCATAGCAACCTCCTAGAACTGTAGTTAAAACTATTTCGTTATTAACTTAATAAATAGCAGTAATACTAATACTGGGATGATGATGGGGAATAAGATCGGGAAGAGAATAATGGCGACGAGTAACCATACCACGACCACCACACCTAATACAAATAAAGCGATGCCAAAAAGTACGGGTAATAGCAAAATCGCGATAATAAATACCAGAATAGTTGCGATGATCACGCCGAAGACATGTCCGGTAATACCCACTGCCAACGCAAATCCGGGCAATAAAAAATACCAGGCGGATAATGCCAAGGCCACAACGATCAGGGCCATTACTAGCCAACTGCGATTTTTTCTAGGTTGCTCTGCCATTTTACTGCCTCGCTAAAATTTACGTTACTTTACTCTGAAATATTTTTTGCTTCAAGCATAAACTTAATAACAAGGCTACAACAGCGACACTGATAATACAAATCGCATAGGAAATACTTGAGGTTACGGGCCAATGCATTAGCAAGGTGCCGATGGCAGATGAGATGATAAATTGGCTGGCACCTAAACCGGCGGCCGCAGTACCGGCCATATGGGGAAACGGTTCCATCACGCCTGCGGCTGCCGCGCCAGCTAGGAACGCTGCCCCAAAGCAGGCAATCGCGGTACTGAATAAAAATGTCATTAAATGTAAACCTAAATAAATATTGGTAAATAACATCAATAAGCCACCGAGCAAGATCAATAAAATACCGTAAAAAATTGTTTTGTTAATACCGAAGCGCATAACTAGTAATCCCGTGATAAAACCGCCGAATAAGAGCACTAGGCCGAACACCGCAAAATAATAACCGAAATTTTGTACAGCGATATGCAACAAATCAATAATGATAAATGATGAGACGGAAAAAAAACAAAAGAAAATGGTGATCCCTAAGCCAGCGAAGCATGCATACACTAAAAAGCTTTTATTGCGAAATACCGTCCAGTAACGTTGCAGAATATTGCGTCCGACTTTTTGGCGTCGCTCATAAGGTAAGGTTTCTGTTATAAAAAAACACGTGGTAAATAATACCAAAATGCCCAAGGCTGCTAAAAACCAAAACACGGCTTGCCAACCCCACGTCACGGCAAGATAACCACCGATAATAGGTGCAAAAGTCGGTGAAATACCAATAGCACCATTGATAAAGCTATACATTTGAGCGCTCTCTTTACCCGAATACAAATCACGGATGATCGCAAATGACACGACTAACAAACCGCAAGCACCCAAGGCGCAGATCATGCGTGCCATAATTAACATCCCAATATCAACTGAGCATGCAGATAAAATACTGCCAATGATAAATAATATGGCTGATAATGCAATAATTCGATAACGACCGAATTGATCAGATAAGGGACCGATAATTAACTGGCCGATACCGGTGGTTAATAAAAATAAACTCAAAGTGAGCTGTACGATAAATGGCGTGGTATGAAACACGCGTTGCATTTCGGGCACGATGGGTACGTAAATATCTAAACCAAAGGCAAAACTAAAAACAAGAGGAGCCAAGATAAAAATGAGAATAAATTTATTGTGGTGTTTCACAATTTAGCGCTCCAGCAAAGCGCGTACATTTTCGGGGATCCGTACAGCGGTTTCTAAATTGGCATCCACATGTACCATTACTGCGCGTCCTTCGGCACAAATGACTTCTGGTGCATCCTCCATGGCAAAGGTATATGACAAGATCAGACTTGAATTACCGATTTTTTCAATATATTGATTAACTAACAAATTACCAGGGTAATAGCACGGCTTTTTAAAAGAACATTGAGCATCGACAATCAGATATTGTTTTGATAGATCGTCAAGAATGTTTAATTCGGCAACCGCAACCCGCGCATCCGTCATAAAATCAAAAAAGCGTGAATTGCCTAAATGCTCATAGGCATCCATATCAGTCCAACGTAAGGTGATTACGGTGGTATTTAAAAGTTTTTTTCCAGTCATTTTCCCCTCACCCTGCAGGTCTACCGCGTCGTAGCATCGCGAAGACGGGCATCTTCTTCCATCAACACGCGATGCAAAATTTTTCCGACATTGGATTTTGGCAAGTCGTCACGAAACTCCACCACGCGTGGAATTTTATAGGCCGTTAAATTTTTATGGCAATAATCAAGCACTTCTTCAGTCGTCAAATTGGGATCTTGTTTGACAATAAAACATTTAACGCGTTCACCACTGCGTTCATCGTGAATGCCAATCACAGCGGCTTCTTTAATTTGTGGCATTTGCACTAAGACTTCTTCGATCTCACTGGGATAGATCTTAAATCCGGACACAATAATCATATTTTTTTTGCGATCAACGATATAAAAATAACCTTGTTCATCCATTTTCCCAATATCACCAGTGCGTAACCAACCTTCTTTGGTGATCACTTCTGCTGTTGCTTCCGGATGTTGCCAATAACCTTGCATCACTTGTGGACCACGCGCGCAAAGTTCGCCTCGGGTACCGGGTGGTAATATATTACCTTCATCATCCATGATTGCCATTTCAGTAGACGGTAACGGTAAACCGATACTACCCGTAAAGTTAGGCGCTGATACGGGCATCGCGCTGGTGACTGGCGAAGCTTCCGTTAATCCATAACCTTGAGTAATGCAACCTCCCGTTACTTTTTGCCAACGTTCAGCAACCGATGCTTGTAACGCCATACCCCCAGCAATCACGTAGCGTACGTTACTAAAGTCAACTTTAGCAAACTCAGGATTATTCAATAAGCCGTTAAATAATGTATTTACTCCGGTGGTTGCTGTAAATTTTGATTTTTTGAGTTCCTTAATAAAGCCGGACATATCACGAGGATTGGTGATTAAAATATTTTTCGTACCGTCTTGAAGTAACAACCATAAATTAACGGTTAACGAAAAAATATGATACAGCGGCAATGCCGTTACCATAATATCGGTGGTGCCATCTAACAGGCGTGGTGGGATCCAAGCATGCAGTTGCGCAATATTCGAAAGCATATTGCCGTGCGTTAATACTACCCCTTTAGCGACACCAGTCGTGCCCCCAGTATATTGCAAAAATGCGATGTTTTTAGTCGTTATCGTAGCTGCTTTAAACTTAAATTTTGAACCTTGTTTCAACGCAGCACGGAAATCACACATCCCCGAAAAATGATACACTGGCACCATGCGTTTGACATATTTGATCACAAAATTAACTAAAGTACGTTTGAATGCCGGTAACATATCACCAATTTCCGTGATCATCACTTTTTGAATAGCGGTTCCGGGTAATGCCGTTTCAACTACGCTAGCAAAATTCGCCAATACTAAAATGGCTTTCGCGCCCGAATCTTTTAATTGGTGTTGCACTTCAGGAGCCGTGTAAAGGGGATTAACGTTAACGACGACCACGCCGCTCCGTAACGCGCCCATCACGGCGATAGCATACTGCATTAAATTCGGCAGCATAATAGCAAATCGATCGCCGATTTTTAATTCCAATTCCTCACGTAAAAAAGCTGCGAACTGTCGCGATTTTTCTTCAAATTGAGCATACGTAAGCTCGGCACCAAAATTATGCAAAGCAATTTTATCCGCATGCTTAGCACAGCTTCGTTCAAAATATCCTGCTAGTGAATCATTTTCATCAACATGAATCTCAGCAGGAACGCCTGCCTCATATGATTTTAACCAAACTTTTTCCACGTCATCTACCTTATTCATTAATTGTTCTTACTATTTCATTGGGATATTTTATCGCTTTAGTGCGCATTAGGAAATAATTCTTTCGAATCAAAATCATCTACCGCAATAACCTGTAAACGTAATTCATTCATTTGGATCAGTTTATGGGCTTCATTGGGATCAATGATCTTGATATTTTGCGCCGCGTGAACCCGTTGTGTAAAGCTGTCACCGCGGATCTGTTTGTTCTTGTACGCATCATTTACTTTTTTCTCTAATGCAGCGCATTCTAAGACTTGTTCGAGCGTGGTTTGCAACAAACCTAAATTATGTGTCGTCCCACCGGGTGTATAGACGCCTGCGGTTAAACGTTGGCGACTTGGTGCGATACTCTGCATGATCTTTGCCACTTGCTCGCCATATTTATCAAGCGGATATGAAAATGCACGACCCCGAATAAATAAAATGAATCGTAAACAACCAGCAATCAATCGATTAGGAAAATTCCGTAATAGATTGTGCACCGCCTCTTGCATGTTATACATCAAATCACGCATCGCCCAATGCATCATCGGGGCATCATCGACTTGCGCCCCTTCATCGTGATAACGTTTGAGTACCGCGCTGCCCATATATAAGTAGCTGAGAATGTCACCCAAACGCGCTGAAATTTTTTCTTTACGCTTTAAAGCTCCGCCCATACTAAACATCGCCATATCAGCTACTAAGGCTAATGTTGCACTATAACGCGTCAAAATTTTATAGTATTTACGTGACGCATCCTTTACTGGTGATTTGACAAAATAAGCATTCGTCACACTCAACCAGAACGCGCGCACCACATTACTGCACACATAACCAAGGTGTCCCGTAAAGGCTTTATCAAATGCGGTGAGATCATTGTTTTGTACTGCCAGCATTTCAGCGATCACATAAGGATGACAGCGGATCGCACCTTGACCAAAGATGATCATGCTGCGCGTTAAAATATTGGCGCCTTCCACCGTAATTGCGATCGGCTGACCTTCATAACCGCGCCCCAAATAATTTTTGGGTCCTAAACAAATGCCTTTCCCACCCTGTACATCCATCGCATCTGTGATCACACTGCGCGAACGTTCGGTTAAATGATATTTAATAATGGCGGCGGCCACGGCTGATTTTTCTTTAACATTCATGTAACTTAGCGTTAAGTTTAAGCTCGCATTAATTAGGTACGTATTACCGCCAATTCGCGCCAAACATTCTTCAATTCCTTCAAATTGACCAATCGGCATATTAAATTGACGGCGAATTTGCGCATAAGCACCGGTTGCATAAGAACATAATAATGCAGCACCAGCGGCACTCGACGGCAAGGTTACTGCACGTCCTTCAGCAAGGCATTCCATCAGCATGCGCCAACCTTTGCCTGCCATTTTCTGACCACCGATAATGCTATCTAACGGAATAAAAACATCATGCCCTTGAATGGGACCATTTTGAAAAACTTGATTAATGGGAAAGTGACGACGACCAATCGTGATACCCGGCAGATCACGCGGTAATAAAGCACAGGTAATACCATAATCATCAACTGTACCGATCAAATGCTGTGGATCGCGTAAGCGAAACGCTAAGCCAATTAGACTCGCAATCGGTGCTAAGGTAATATAACGTTTATCAAAATTTAATGTGATCCCCAGTACTTCTTTTCCCTCATATTCGCCCATGCAAACAATGCCAAGATCTGGAATCGATGCGGCATCGGAGCCAGCGAGCGGACCGGTGAGCGCAAAACAGGGTACTTCTTCACCTTTTGCAAGTCGAGGTAAATAATAATTTTTTTGTGCTTCAGTGCCGTATTTTTGCAGTAATTCAGCGGGTCCTAATGAATTCGGAACGCCGACCGTACTCGCTACCGAAATACTAATACCGTACAGTTTAACTAAAATGCGTGATATGGCATAAGGCGAAAATTCTAAACCGCCATATTGCTTTTTAATAATAAAGGCAAAAAAACCTTGTTCTTTAATATATTGCCATACTGCAGGCTGTAAATCGCCGAGATGTTGTGTGATCTCCCATTCGTCAATCATGCCGCATAAGGTATTCAATGGGCCGTCGATAAACTGTTGTTCTTCAGTCGTTAATGTGGCCGCAGGCACGTTTAATAACTTTTTCCAATTAGGTTTGCCGGCAAACATTTCTGCTTCCCACGTCACCACACCCGCATCCAACGCTTCACGTTCAGTGTCAGACATTTTCGGCATGATTTTTTTATACAAGGCAAACAACGAACGAGTCAGAAGTATTTTACGCAAGGCTGGAATATTGAAAGAAATAGCAATCAGTAAAAAGATGATCCAAAAAATGCTCAGCGTTACCACCGCGCTCGAAAAAACACTAAATAGTATTAATAAAACGGCCGTAATACCTGTCCAAATCAGTAAAGACCATCGCTGATACAGCACGTAACCCGTGCTCGCTAGTACTAAAATGATCAATAATAATGCGCTCATAATATTTCCTTCTTATTCTTGCATGGCTGAAATCATATATCCCGGGCAATCGGTAAAAATTGCATCAACACCCATGTTAAATAACTCACGGGCTTGAGTGGGTTCGTTGACAGTATAGATCATTATTTTTTTATTTAAAGCTTTAATGCTGTCAATACTACCAGCATCGACATAATGACGTGAGAGATTGACGGTCACGCAATCAAGTTTTGTTGCTAAAGCCGCCGAATTTGTTTCCCATTTTTCTAATAATAATCCACGCGGCAAATGCGGTGCACTATGCTGCATGCTCTCTAATGCTAAGGTAGAAAAGCTGGAAATGAGCGGTAAAGACTTATTAACGGGCCAATGTTGTTGCAGAATCTTTGCGGTTACTTCACTGGTTTCACCTTCCATTCCTGCGTCGGCTTTGATCTCCAAATTGACATTAAGCTTAAATTGATCGAGTAATTTAATTAACTGCTCTAATGTGGGTAATTGTTCACCTACAAATTCATTCGCAAACCAACTGCCTGCATCTAATTGCTGCAATTGCGCTAAGCTCTGATCTAATACGCGGCCTTTACCATTAGTAGTTCGATTGAGCGTTTCATCGTGAATGACAATAATGCGGCGATCGGCGGTCAAATGTAGATCAACTTCAATCCACGTCGCACCCTGCTGTGCTGCAAGCTCAATGGCAATCAGCGTATTTTCCGGAGCATCGACATTCGCGCCACGGTGAGCAATGATCAGGGGGGCATCAATATTAAAGCTAGTATCCATAAACATTAACTCGGTAAATTAAATTGCTGATTAATGAGTAATGTCAGCCATTGCACGGCTGGATTTAACACATGCCCTAAAACACCTAATACCAACAATGCTAATAAAATTAAAAAGCCAAAGGGCTCAATCCGCGCGTAATTTCGTGCCCAGGTCCCAGTCAGGAAACTGGCGACGACGCGACTACCATCTAAAGGCGGGATCGGGATCAAATTTAGCACTAACAGCACTAAGTTCAACATAATGCCCACGCTACTCATAAAATACAGAGGTGCCCCAATTTCAACATGGCCGGCATCATATTGCCAAATCGCAACTTTGGCAACTAATGCCCAGCCGACGGCCATGAATGCATTCGTTAAAGGCCCAGCAATGGCTACTAAGGCCATATCACGACGGGGGTTATGCAAATTGCGCCAGCCGATCGGCACTGGTTTAGCATAACCGAACACAATACCGCCGAGCATTAATAAAATACCGGGCATAATGATCGTACCGAATAAATCGATGTGTTTAAGAGGATTGAGCGTCAAACGCCCCATTTGTTTGGCAGTTGGATCGCCTAATTTATTAGCCACCCAACCATGCGCCACTTCGTGTACGGTAATAGCGAGCACTAAAGGAATGATCCACAAGAGAATTTTTTGTATTAAAGAAAACTGCATACGCGAATTCTAGCAAAATATTGACAAAATTAGTAGTAAAATTCGAGTGAAGATCCTAGAATGATGCTCATGAATATCTTATTTATTGTTTTAGAAGTGATTGCCATCATTTTGCTCATTGTCTTGATTTGGCAACGCTTACGCACTCAGTCCAATCAGCAAGAACAGCAGCTCGCCTTTCGCTTATTAGACGATCGCCTCAAAAATTTATATGAGCAACAGCAAAAATTGGCACCGCATTTAACTGAGCATTTAATGAAATCGTTTGATTTATTACGAGGTCAAATTACTGAGACGTTAAAAACAGGTATTGAGCAAGTTGAAAAACAAGTGGGTTTACTCACAAGCAAAACAGATCTACGTTTACAAGAGATCAGCACCCAAGTTGAAAAGCGCTTATCCGATGGATTTGAAAAAACTACCGCGACGTTTCAAGATATTCTCAAACGCTTAGTGCTAATTGACGAGGCTCAAAAACGCATTACTGAATTATCTACTAATGTCGTCAGCCTACAGGAAGTGTTAGCCGATAAACGTTCGCGCGGTGCCTTTGGTGAGGTACAATTATCCGCCCTCCTTCGCAATGTTTTACCGGAAGACAGCTTTGCGCTACAACACACACTCAGTAATAACAGTCGTGCCGACTGTATTTTATTTTTACCAACCCCAACCGGTAATATTGTCATCGACTCTAAATTCCCCTTAGAAAATTATCAACGTATGTTAGATAATCAAGCGTCCGAAACTGAGCGGCAACTAGCCGCTCGTCAATTTAAGCAAGACATTAAAAAACATATTCAAGATATCGCCACTAAATATATTATTCCTGGCGAAACGGGCGAAGGCGCGATGATGTTTATTCCGGCCGAAGCAGTCTTTGCCGAGATCCATGCGCATCATGCTGATTTAGTTAGCGAAGCACAAAAAGCCCGCGTCTGGCTCACCTCG
>SHZH01000037.1 GCA_009692385.1 Gammaproteobacteria bacterium
CCAGCTCAAACGTTTTTTCGCACTGCGTAAATTAAAAAATAATTTGCGCTGTGCTTTGGTTGTTGCGACTTTAACAATACGCCAGTTACGCAAAATAAACTCGTGAATTTCAGCTTTGATCCAATGCACGGCAAAGGTAACTAACCGTACATTCATGTAGGGGTCAAAACGCTTTACGGCTTTCATCAAACCGATATTTCCTTCTTGGATCAAATCGGCTAAGGCTAGACCATAACCCAAATAACCCCGCGCAATACGGGCAACAAAACGCAGGTGCGACATCACTAATTGACGCGCTGCATCTAAATCATTTTGCTCACGTAAGCGTACCGCAAGATCATGCTCTTCATCGAGGGTTAATAATGGAATTTGATTGATCGAATTTAAGTATGCATCAATGCTACCGATCGGCATCAGCATTGATTGATTAAGTTTAGTTAAGGCAGTATTCATGCGTTTTGGCTCCATAAGATGGGTGGCATTATAGCAAATCTGAAAAGCTCGCGCTAGATTTACCCATAAGGAATTTATAGGTAGAAACTTAATAAAATCAAATGGTTGCGTGTTACTCCGGCTGGATCTTTTGTAATTTACCGGCCACGGCCAGCCATGAACCAAAAAAACCTAATGTCACACTAATTGCCAATAGGCTTATCACATCTTCAAAGTTAAAACCTTGTAACTTAAATTGGCTGTTATAGAGCGTTGCTAAATGGACAATGGGACCTTGCAACCAGTCAATAAAAAAACTGATGATAACGGCCGCAAAGAGACCACTGGCCAACCCATACAGCAAACCTGAATATAAAAAGGGACGTCGAATAAACCGATCGGTACCACCCACTAATTTGATCACTTCGATCTCTTGATGGTAATGCTGTACCGCTAAACGGATCGTATTACCAACGATGAGTAACACCGCCAAGCCAAGCACAAAGGCCAAGCCATAGGTGAAGCGTTGTAATAACTGGATCAAGGCCGATAAACGTTCCACCCATTGTAAATCTAATTTTACAGTTGCAACATTCGGCAAAGCAGTAAGCTGTGTCACCATTTTATTTAAGAGCATCGGGTTTTGATCGCGTGGCATCACAATGAACACGGCGGGCAACGGGTTTTTACCGATGGTATCTAAAATATTACTCAGTCCAGTGCTCTCACCAAACATTTTTAAACCATCGTCTGCTGAAACATAATTGACTTGAGCCAGATCACTCATCGCTTTAATATCCGTCTGTAAGGTTTGAATTTGCGCTTTACTGGCGATCGGTTGCACATACACGGAAATACTGGCTCCCGTTTTCATTTGTTGGGTAAGGGTTTTACCGTTGGATAGAATTAATAACAAACCGCTTGGTAACACCAGAGTAATGCTTAACACAGCAATCGTTAATAAACTGCTAAGCGGATTTTTGCTTAAATGTCGCAAGCCTTGGCGAAAGGCGTATGAATGATGATAAAAATAAATGCTTAATGCACTTCGCGAGTGTTGGCTCGCACTGGAATGTTTGTTCATGATCCACCTTCATATAATTCACCCTGTTCGATATGTAAGGTTCGGCAGTTAAATTGAGAAATTAATTCCACATCATGGGTTGCAATCAATACCGTCGTGCCAACCAAATTAAAATCTTTAAATAAACGCATAATTTCCAGCGATAAATCCGGATCTAAATTACCCGTGGGTTCATCGGCTAACAGTAATAATGGTTTATGCACCACGGCGCGCGCTAAGCTAATGCGTTGCGCTTCACCCGTGGAAAGTTCCTCTGGCAAACAATTTTCTTTAGCGAGCAAACCCACTTTATCTAAACTGGCACGCACACGTTTACCTATTTCGGCTAGTTGATAACCCTCGATGATCAGGGGTAAAGCAACATTTTCAAAAACGGTCTGCTCCGCAATTAAATGTGGATTTTGTAATACGATGCCGACATTGCGGCGAAATGCGGGAATTTCTTTGCGAGTGAGTTTTATCAAATTTTGGCTGTTCACGGTAATTTGACCAAACGTGGGACGCTCCAAAGCGCCAATTAATTTTAACAACGTACTTTTACCTGCTCCGGAGTGGCCTGTCAGAAAAGCCATCTCACCATCTTCCATGGCGAAACTCACGCTTTTTAGTGCTTCGTGATTATTCCGATATTTTTTAGTGACTTTATTAAAATGAATCATAGTTTCCAACAATTAAATAAATATTTTGTAGGGGCACGTTGCGCGTGCCCTCCTAAACCTTGATTGACCACCACACTATTTTGGGCATACGCAACATGCTCCACGGACAATCACCCCAACAACGCATCGACAAACTCGGTCGCATCAAATTCTTGTAAATCTTCCACCGTCTCACCCACACCAATAAAACGGATCGGTAAACCGAGCTGGGTGGCAATAGCGAATATGATACCGCCTTTTGCTGTACCATCCAACTTAGTTATGGCAATTCCGGTCACATTCACCGCCGTTTTAAATTGCCGAGCTTGCTGCAAACTATTTTGGCCAGCGCTGCCATCCAAGACTAAAAGCACTTCATGTGGTGCTTGCGCATTCGCCTTGGCCAGCACTCGGGTAATTTTTTGTAATTCGATCATCAAATTATTTTGCGTGTGTAAACGACCCGCAGTATCGGCAATTAATACATCCAGCTTGCGCGCGTGAGCAGCCTGATAGCCATCATAAATGACCGCCGCGCTGTCTGCTCCCGCATGTTGGGCTATCACTGGGATTTGCGTGCGTTCGCCCCACGCTTGGAGCTGCTCGACGGCGGCGGCGCGAAAGGTATCACCCGCCGCTAATAACACTGATTGCTGCTGCTCTTGTAGATGTTGAGCTAATTTACCAATGGTCGTGGTTTTACCCGCGCCGTTCACCCCCACCACTAAAATCACAAATGGTTTAGCACTGACATCAATCACGAGAGGTTTTGCGTAAGGCTGTAATAAGGCGATCATCTCTGTACGTAATACTGCCAATAAAGCTTGCATATCAGCAACTTCATGGCGTTTAATGCGTTGCTGTAGCTTTTCCATCAGTAGCGTCGTCGTTTCGATACCCACATCTGCCAGCAATAAACTATCGTGTAATTGCTCTAATAAATCGCTATCAATTTCTTTTTTGCCGTGAAAGATCGAACTCAAGCCAAGACTAGTACGCTTCAAGCCTTGTTTTAAGCGTGTCAGAAAGTTTTTTTTCGCCCATTTAAAAATCATAGTACTTGGGTAATTTATTAATTCAAGGTATTCTATCATCTTTTCAAGGATCTATAATATGCTGCGCTATTTAATTCTAATAAGCTTATTAGTTCTTAGTGGAAGCACCCATGCTGCCAGCTCAAACATTCATGAATATACTTTAAAAAACGGCTTAAAATTAATCGTTAAAGAAGATCATCGCGCACCCGTGGCCATCTTCCAAATTTGGTATCGTATCGGCGGTAGCTATGAACCGAATGGTATCACTGGTATCTCTCATGTCGTAGAACATATGATGTTTCAAGGCACTACAAAATATCCGAATAATAATTTTAGCGAATTAATCGCCGCCAACGGTGGTATTTTAAATGCGTTCACGAATGATGATTTTACTGCTTATTATGAAGAACTCGCGGCAAACAAAATTCCGCTTAGTTTTGAGCTGGAAGCCGATCGCATGCATCACGCCACGCTCAGTGACGCTGCATTCAAAAAAGAAATTCAGGTGGTCATGGAAGAACGGCGGATGCGCTTTGACGATCAACCAATGAGTCTCGCGTATGAACGGTTACGCGCTGCCGCGTTTTTATCAAATCCGTATCATCACATGACCATTGGTTGGATGGGTGATCTACAAAACATGACGGCCAACGATGTTCGTCATTGGTATCAACAATGGTATACACCGAATAATGCGGCGATTGTGATCGTCGGCGATGTACAACCCGTTGCGATGTATCAACTCGCACAAAAATATTTCGCATCTATTCCAGCGCGTATCTTACCAGCACAAAAACCCGTCGTTAATCAAACTCCCCTCGGCACGCGTGAAGTGACTGTGGAATTACCCGCCAACGTTCCCGTGCTCTATTTAGCCTATAATGTGCCCGTGCTCAACACGGCGCATCAAGTATGGGAACCTTATGCACTACAAGTGCTCGCTGAAATACTCGGGGGTTCAAACAGTTCACGCTTAATGCGCGATTTGGTACGCGGCCAACAACTCGCTGTCAGTGCTAGTACAAACTATGATCCCATGGCACGCTTAGATACTATTTTTGTGATCTCAGGGATCCCCGCGCAAGGACACACCGTTGCTGAATTACAAACAGCGATTAATCAAGAAATTAAAACGCTGCAGCAACAGTCCGTGAGCAATGCAGAATTGTCACGCATCAAGGCACAATTAATTGCCGGGAAAATTTATGCGCAAGATTCACTCGATGCGCAAGCCAATATAGTAGGCAGTTTGCTCAGCGTGGGTTTGCCGTGGCAATTGGCTGATACGTATTTACAAAATATAGAACGTATTACCTCAGAACAAATACAAGCCGTTGCTAAAAAATATTTGATCCCGCAACGTTTAACGATCGGGATTTTAATTCCGCAACCGATGGCGCTAAAAAAACCATCGGCAACTCCCACGCCAACAGCAACCTCAGGAGTAAGCTAATGAAATTTTTATTTAATTTACTTCGTAGGTCGGCTTACGGCGCAAAGCGCCAAGCCGACAATAATTTTTGCCTGCTTGCTTCGCGTAAGCAGGCCTACAAATATATCCTAACTTTATTTTTACTTTTATTCTCTACTTTTTCTTTTGCCACCGTCAACATTCAACAATGGCAAACGACTAATGGTGTGCGCGTCTTATTTATCGCGTCTCCACAAAATCCTATTTTGGATCTGGCTGTTGTATTTAAAGCCGGCTCGGTTTATGACGGCAAAAATTCCGGTTTAGCGCAATTAACGAATGCCATGTTAAACGAAGGGGCGGGCGATCTATCTGCGGACCAATTAGCCGATCAATTTGCTAATGTTGGTGCTCAATTTTCAAATGACGTAACGACAGAAAATGGCAGGGTTAGTATTCGTACTCTCACTGAACCCAACGCATTAAATAGCTCGTTACAAACGTTAGAATTAATTTTGGCACACCCTACTTTGCCACAAACTAGCATCGATCGTATTAAAAAAGAAATGTTAGTCGGTTTGGAATATCAATTGCAGCAGCCTGATTATGTCGCACGAAAAGTGCTGAGTAAAGCCGTTTGGGGTGATTCTCCCTATGCGAACCCACTCGATGGCACGCCCACTAGCATTCCAACACTCACTCGCACGGCAGTGCAAGATTTCTATCGACAATATTACGGGCAGCATAATTGCTATATCGCGATGGTTGGCGCATTGACGACTGCACAAGCAAAAACGATTGCTGAACAAGTCGCCAAATCGTTACCTGCTGGCAGTGTGCCAGAATTATTTCCAGCACCGACGTTACAACCGGCTAGCACGCAACATATCCCCTTTAATAGTACTCAAACGGCTATTTTAATCGGCACGCTTGGGATCACGTCTAACGATCCAGATTATTTCCCCCTCACAGTCGGCAACACTATTTTGGGTGGTGGCATGAATTCAATTTTATTTCGTAAAGTGCGTGAACAAGCGGGTTTAACATATGGTATTACAAGCAGCTGGCTACCCTTAACGAAAAAGGGCGTATTCGTCATTAATTTAAAAACGCGCAATCAAGAAGCCGTCAAAGCCACGCAGATGACCGAACAGTTGCTCAAACAGTATTGGCAAAACGGACCTACGACAAAAGAAGTGCAAGCTGCCAAACAATTTTTGATCGGTAGTTTTGCGTTATCGATTAGTAATAATGCTGCCTTGCTAAGTGATCTGGTCTACATTGCTAACTACGACCTACCACTGGACTATTTAAATACGGTACAATACAAATTAGCTCAGGTTACGCAGGCACAAATTAAAACAGCCTGGCAAAAGCATATTCACTTAGATCATTTGGCAATCGTTACAGTAGGAAATTTATAATGAAAAAAAATGGCGAAATACGGATCATCGGCGGTCAATGGCGTGGTCGTAAAATTGCGGTTCCTGATGAAGATGGCGTACGCCCCACTCCGGATCGGATACGTGAAACCTTATTTAATTGGTTAACGCCCCACCTTCGTGATGCGAATTGTTTAGACGCCTATGCGGGCACGGGTGTGCTCGGCTTTGAGTGTTTATCGCGAGGCGCAAAATCAGTGACGTTTGTTGATTCGAATCCAGCGATTATTAAACATCTAGAAGAATCGGCGGAGTTACTTAAAACCACAGCCATTGATATTGTTCTGGCTAAATTTCCTAGGCAGTTTACCCCGCGTTCTAAAGGGGGCGAAACCCAATTTAACGTGGTGTTTCTCGACCCACCTTTTAGTAAAAATTATTTACCCGGTGCCTGTCACTTTTTGGAAGATAATCACCTGCTTGCAGAAAATTGCTTAATTTATATCGAATGCGAAGTCATACTCGACGAATTAGATATTCCCGACAATTGGGATATTATCAAACAGCAAGAAGCGGGCGAAGTGCAGTATTGTTTGATTAAGCGAAACTAAATTACTTATCTCTTTTATACACATCATCCAAACGCACAATATCATCTTCGCCTAAATAGCCGCCAATTTGCACTTCAACAATTTTTACTGGTTTGTCGGTAAAGTTTTCTAAACGATGATGCGACTCAGTGGGAATATAAATATGTTCATTTACTCTATACTCACGCACACTATCATCTACCGTAACAGTCGGTACACCTTCCACGACGACCCAATGTTCCGCACGTTTAAAATGTTTTTGTAACGATAAACGACCACCTGAATTTACCGTGATCACTTTAGCTTGATAACCTGCATCTTGCGCGATAGTTTGATAGGTACCCCAGGGGCGTTCATAAATTTTGCCAATTTCGTTAATTGCATCTGCCATTATTTTTTCTCCTGTTCATAAGTTCTACGTGCTAAGGCGATTGCACCTGCTACACCTGAGCGATCGGCTAATCCTGGCGCAACAATATAGTGATCAATATCGTCTAGTATTTCGGGGGTGGGTACATAGCCATTTAACTTCTGCACGACTCGTTCACGAATTTTTTCAAACAAATGCATCTGCTTCATCACTCCACCCCCTAGGATGATACGCTGTGGTGAAAGAATCAAAATGATATTCATTAATCCTGCTGCTAAATAGTTAGCTTCTAAATCCCAGGCTGTATGACTTGCGGGTAAATCTAAGGCTGATCTCACTTGCCAGCGCATTTTAATGGCTTCACCGGATGCCATACCTTCTAAGCAATCACCATGATAAGGACAGATGCCCTGAAACGGATCGACGATTTTATCATGCGGAATTAAGAGATGTCCCATCTCGGCACTACACATACCACGCACTAATTGGCCATTGATCATTGCTGCCGCACCAATACCGGTACCCACCGTCATGTACAGAAAGTTTTTCAATCCTTGCGCACTGCCCCATTCGTACTCACCGAGCGCTGCGGTCGCCACATCCGTTTCAAAACCAACGGGTACCTGAAATGCGTGTTTGAACGTTTCCACAATATTGTAGTGTAGCCAACCTGGCTTGGGTGTGGCCGTAATTTGACCGTAATTTTTGGATTCAGGATCATTATCAATCGGCCCAAAGGAACCAATGCCGATCGCTTTTAATTCACCCTCATGCTTGTGTGATCGTAAAAATTTGATGATCTGGGCAATCGTTTCTTTCGGTGTCGTTGTTGGCACTGAGATCCGTTCGTAAATTTCACCATGGCCATTGCCCAAGGCACAAATAAATTTAGTGCCACCACCTTCAATTCCTGCAAATAAATTCATACTTCACCCTTATCCTAATTGAAAGCAGTGAGCAAAAATCGCCATACGCGCTGGTACGCCATTTTTGGTTTGTTGTAAAATTAAGGAGTGCGCACCATCAGCGACGATGTCAGCAATTTCCACTCCACGATTTATGGGGCCTGGCGCCATCACTAAAACATCCGGTTTTGCCAACGCCACACGTTCTTGCGTCAAACCATACTGTTCTAGAAAGTTTTTCTCATTGATGAATGCTTCGCCATGACGTTCTTTTTGTAAGCGTAAGGTCAGAATAATATCGACATTTTTTAAACCAGTCGTAATATCGGTAGAGGCTATTACAGGCAATTTATCTAGATCATTAGGCAATAATTTTTCATGCGTCAGCAAGCGGATTTCTTTCACGCCCAATAAATGCAGAGCAAAAATATCGGAATAGCCTACGCGTGAGTGATGACAATCACCCATAATCGCTATAATCAGCGGGCTAAAATCTCGGAATTTTTGTGAAATGGTCAGCATGTCTAACACCGCTTGTGAGGGATGTTGCCGCGTACCATTACCCGCATTGATGACGACACAATTTTCACCTAAGGCATCGGCAATTTTTTGCACCATGCCATTTTCTTTATGGCGGACAACAAAGGCATCCACCCCCATCGCTTGCAAATTAAGCGCGGTATCAAGTTCGGTTTCACCTTTGATTGCTGAAGAATTACTGATCTCTAAATTTAATACTTCAGCACCGAGTGCTTTGGCAGCCATTTCAAAGCTACAACGGGTACGCGTACTGGGCTCAAAAAATAAATTAGCAATCGTTTTGCCTTGTAATAAATTCGATTTTTTAACGCCGGTAGGTGTAATGAAATGTTGAGCTTGCTTAATTAGATTTTGCAATTCAACTTTAGTAAGCTGTGTAATATCAATAAAATGTTTGTGCATTAGTTTACCTGCATCTGTAGCCACGTCTCTAAAATAATTTGCGCCGCCACTGAGTTAATTTCTTTTTTTGTTGGTTTATTGCGACCCGCATCCGTTAGCCGTTCCCGTGCAGCATGCGAGGTTAAGCGCTCATCAACAGGAACCACGGTTTTATGATAACGCTGTTCTAATTCACGCATGAAATTTTGTGCTTTCTTGCTGATCAGACTTTCGCTGTCGTTCATATTTAAAGGCAAACCCACCAAAATAATAGTGGGGCGCCAATCATTAATCAATTTGTCAATGTCCGCCCATTGCGGCAGGTGCCCATCACAGCCGATCTGCGTCAACGGTCTTGCCGTATTGGTTAAGGTTTGTCCGACGGCAACACCAATCCGCTTTTCGCCAAAATCAAAGGCTAAAACGGGCCTCTCAGACGTTGGCATGCTGTGTCACCAATTGACTCGGCTCAATTCCCAATGAACGAATGGCGGCTTCCCAACGCTGGGGGATCGGCACTTCAAAGATAATTTTTTCTTGCGCGGGGCACACTAACCAAAAATCACGACCGACTTCATCTTCTAACTGACCGGCGGACCAGCCACTATAACCTAATGAGAAAAATATTTTTTCGGGTCCCTTTGCTTCGGCCATCGCAAATAAAATATCGCGTGACGTAGTCACATTCAGAGTCGACGAAGTCGGCACACTACTTTGCCATGTTACATCACCATTATGTAACACCATACCTACTTCTTCTTGCACGGGACCACCGATAAATACCGGCATTTTTGCTAACTGTGGATCAGTGACGTTAATGTCTAGTGATTGGAGGATATCAGCAAGAGGTATCCCAGTCGGTTTATTGAGCAGCAAACCTAAGGCACCTTGGGCGTTATGATCGCAAAGATAAATAACGCTGTGATGAAATAGCGGATCCGTCTCACCATGGAGAGCGATTAAAAAATGATTACGTAAATTTGAGGTAAGATCCATACTCCGTAACTATAACGGGAAATAAAAATTTTCACAATAAAATCCGCCATAAAATCCGCCAGATACTGCAGCAGCATAACCATTTATGGCCTTCCAATCTCACCAGAGCGATTTTGTCCGCAGGCATATATTGCCGTGTCTACTGTTTATTGAAGCATGTAAGTTTAGTCGTAGGGGCGACCCACTGGTCGCCCTCTCTGAACAGCGTCACTCTATTAATTTGGGATGGCGATCAGCGGGTCGCCCCTACAGATCTAATGTTTTCTGGAGTGTTGCGTACTGGGTCGTGCGGGTTTTAAACAGGGCAGCTAATGCCGAAAGATCAGTGCTACCGGAACTCAGCGTCCCCTGCACCATGTCCGACACCACCCACCGACAGCCAGCACGAAGAACCGCAAAAGAAGAACCCAGAGAACCGTCTAACGGAAACCACACGCCCATTACCTTACTGCCGGATGACCAATTCTCAAACGTCAGGACGCGCGGTAAGGTGGGTTCGGTGAAGGATGGTGTGGGGTCAAAAGAACGGTCAGGACGACAGTATTCATGCGCAACGTGAGCAGGAACCAATGTTTGCGCTTTACCAATAAGCTTGCATCAGTGTTGGGAGCTCAATTCACACCTCCAGTGCAGATAATTATCGACGTAGGTTTGGAGAGATTGGAGCAATTCACGATAATTGTAATGCTTGGCGTGTTCCGTGCTGTTGCTCTCTAGGTCTTTGATTTGTTCTTTAGCGACAGGCTGTGGGAGACGGCTCCGGAGCATTTTCCACATATGCCAATCATATGCCCAAAGGGCATATTGAAAAGCGGTGATGGTGTTGAACGTGCGGTTGGAGTAGTCGGTGACTTGGCCTTTGTGGAGTAATAGACTGGGGTTGCTGCTCGCCATTACTTCGGCGGCCTCTTGCTCGCCGCGGGCGACGTGTAAGAGGAGTTGGTTGACTTGGGCTTGGAGCGCGGGATTGGGCGCAACGGTGGCGGTGGCGGGGTTGGGTGAAGCTACTGGAACGAATGTTGAAACGAGCACTGGAGCGGGTGTGAGCATGGGGCCGCTGGGTTTTAAGTATTTCAAGGCACTGAATGAGCGCTCAATGGACTTGGACGAGTGTTCTGTTAAATTAGCGCGGAAGGTTTTTTCTCGATCATGCATGATGCGGCTCCTGTTTGAGTCCTGGTTATTTTAGAACTCTACTTTATGAATATTCAGTAGTGGCTATTCTAGCATCTTGCTCATCTAGCATCTTGCTCATCTAGCATCTTGCTCATCTAGCATCTTGCTCATTCTCATTAAAGAGCAATTTTTTTACCGTGGCCTACTGAGTCCTGTTTATGGGGTTTTATTTATAAAGTTATAAAACCGTCAACCGCATTCAAGGTAGTATCAAATTACCCACAAAGCTGGCGGAAGAGGCGAATTTATTAATAATGTACCCACGGACTCTGCAGAAGAGCCACATTTCATTATCCCGAGATATGACTATAGTCGATTATAAAATACTTGGTAAAGGCTATACCGCCGCTTGAAAAATTTGCGTACAATATTGGAAACTTAACATCTGACGAGAATCCAGTATGAAACGTCTTTTTCTTTTTTTATTTATTTTGGCCCTCATTATTTGGCTGGGCATTGAATTAAAGTTACATCCTAGCTCGGTGACGATCATGTTACCCACTACCGTCATTCATCTAGAAACGTGGTTTGCGATCTTAATGCTGTTAGTGGGATATATTATCCTACACTATGTATGGATACTCATTAAATTTACCAGCAGCCTATCGCGTCGCTGGCGCGAAAAGCGCGCGCGACAAGGTCTTATTAACAGCATTATGATGTTATCCAGTGGTGACTATGCGCAGGCACACGATCTAGCAAGCGATCATATTAAAGCTGCAGCGGATCCTTTATTACATTACTTAGTTGCAGCCTTTGCCGCACAGAAACAACATCAAACTGAAAAGCGTGATCACTGCTTACAATCAGCCTATGAACTATTACCCGATGCTAAGTTACCTTTAGGCTTACTTAAAGCACAATGGCAATTAGACGCGAAGCAATATGACAGTGCCTTAGAAACTCTCAAGCAATTACGCGAAGTGGCAACTCATCAAAAACAGGGGCAAAAGCGGGTTTTACAGTTATTGGCTGAGTGCTACTTGGAGATGCATCGCTGGCAAGACCTGGCTGATCTACAACCCGTATTAGCCATACATCGTATTTTCTCGATGGCACGCTACTTAAAAATTATGAGCAGTGTGTATGAGCACTTATTAACGACGTGTGTTGATGCGAAACGTATTACGACGCTGATGGATACGCTTCCCAAGCCTTTGCAAAGCAATTTGCAGATGATTTATCTCTATGCTTTAGCCTTGATCCGCACCAAACAATTTTCTCACGTCGAAAAACTATTGGAACGTACTTTAAAAAATCAGTGGAATTGGGCCTTAGTTCGTTTATATGGCGGGTTGGATAAGGGCAATCCTGCGGAGCAACTCAAATTAGCCCAATCTTGGCTGAAAGCGCACCCTAAAGATCCTGATTTATACTATACTTTAGCCCGATCCGCGATACGTAATAACCTTTTAGAAGAGGCTCATAGTTACTACCGACACTCTTTATTGCTGCGGCCGGATGCCGAAGTCTATGCAAGTTATGCTCAGGCATTAGAAAATAGCGGTGATCAGCAAGAAAGCTTTGTGAATTATCGTCGCGGCTTGTTACAATACCTGCAACAAAATAAGCTGGATAGGGATACCCAGGTAACATTAAGTGAATAAGATATAATCTCTCCGTAAAACATAGGAACCTTTCATGAAAAAACGTATGTTCATTATGCTCATCCTCTGCCTGATTGTTTTTGGCGGTATTGTTGGCTTTTTCTTTTTTAAAATATCAATGATGAAAAAATATATGGGTAAGTTTGCGCCACCACCTGCCGTGGTGACAACACTTAAAGCAACGCAAGTAGATTGGCATCCTTCCTTAACCGCAGTCGGCACGCTTGTTGCGGTACAAAGTGTGGAGATTGCTCCCCAAATTGGCGGTCAAATTATCAAAATTTATTTTAACTCCGGTGATTATATTGCTAAAGGCACGCCATTAGTTGATCTGGATATTTCGACAGAGATCGCCCAATTAAAAGCCGATCAAGCGCAGTTAAAACAAGCACAATTGAGTTACGCTCGGATCAAGAAATTATTTAAAACTGGCTCGATTTCACCGGCTGATGTTGATAATGCGCTGGCAGCTTTACAAGCCAAAGAAGCGGCAGTGGAAGGCGATCGTGCCGTCATTGCGAAAATGCACATCGTGGCACCTTTTGCCGGTAAATTAGGTATTCGTGAAGTGAGCTTAGGACAATACATCGCACCACCGCCAGCCAGTGGTGGAAATATTGTGCAGCTCACCTCGATTGATCCGATCTTCGTGCAATTTGATTTGCCACAACAAAATCTACCGCAAGTACAGGTGGGTCAAGCAATCCAACTCACGACTGATGCGCTGCCGAACAAAGAATTCATGGGGAATATTACGGCATTGAATGCCAGTGTGTCGGCTGACAGCCGTACTTTAACTTTTCAGGGGCAAGTGAGTAATAACACGCATCAATTGCTACCCGGTATGTTTGTAACGACGAATGTGTTTTTACCCATAGAGAAAAATATTTTAATCGTGCCACAAACGGCGGTGGTGAGTAGTTTATACGGTGATTCCATCTATGTCGTTAAACAGGATGCAGCGAGCGGCGATAAACCAGCAGGTTTACATGTAGAACAAGTATTTGTAACGGTAGGCCAACGCCAAGGTATTAATGTCGTGATCTCAGCCGGTCTGACGGCTGGAGATGAAGTGGTAACCTCAGGTCAATTGAAGTTACATAACCACGAATCCATTACAGTTAATAATGCGGTACAGCCAAAGTAGAGGTTAATTTACGTGAAGCCATCTTTTACTGATATTTTTATCAAGCGTCCGGTACTTGCGACCGTTATTAGTTTATTAATTTTTTTAGTCGGTCTGCAAAGTATTGGTTCACTGCAAGTCAGTCAGTTTCCAAAAATGGAAAATACCGTCGTTACGGTAGTCACTTCATATCCCGGCGCGAGTGCCAGCGTCATTCAAGGATTTATTACTGCTCCCCTACAACGTGCCATCGCCTCAGCCGAAGGTATCGATTACATGACTTCAAGTACAGTCGCTGGTCGCAGTACGATCACGATAAATGTTCGTTTAAACTATGATCCACAAAAAGCAGTGGCTAACGTCACCAATCAAGTGAACCAAGTGACTGCGACACTCCCCCCGGCTGCACAGCAACCGGTTATTACCAAATCAACCGGCGATACGATGGCCCTGATGTATATCGCATTTACCAGTAAAACCATGAATAATCAACAAATCAACGATTATTTATCCCGCGTCGTACAACCGAAATTAGCCACCTTACCTGGTGTGGGCAATGCTCAAATTTTGGGTGGCCAAAGTTTTGCGATGCGTGTTTGGCTGGATCCCCAAAAATTGGCTTCACTCGGCTTAACGGTACCGCAGGTCATCGCAGCCATTAATCAAAATAGTTACCAAACTGCCGCTGGCGCAACCAAAGGCAAATATGTGCAATACGATGTCAATGTAGCGACCGATGCCCACGATGTTGAGGCGTTTAAAAATGTGGTGATTAAAAACCAAAATGGGGCCATCATTCGTTTGCAAGATGTTGCGACCATCGAACTTGGTGCGACCAATTATGATTTCGCCTTAATTTTTGATGGTCAAAAAGGCGTATTCATGGGAATTTTTGCCACTCCCGAAGCCAATCCGCTTACCGTGATTACTGAAGTTAAAAAACAGTGGGCGCAGATCCAAATGCAATTCCCCCCTAGTTTCTCAGGTAATGTTGTTTATGATGGTACACAATATATTCGTGACTCGATTAAAGAAGTAAGTCGCACGATCATTGAAGCAACGATCAT
>SHZH01000038.1 GCA_009692385.1 Gammaproteobacteria bacterium
AAGTATTTAGTGGAGATGGTTTTATCAAATTCCTGCCTAGCAGCTACAATAAATTGCTCTACCTCTGTCTTTGGTTTTAAACAAATAGAATCATCATGAATACGTGCGCGTAATTCTATATATTTTTTTGTAATAGATCCCCATTGAGTATTGGAAAAAGTAGTTGCTATATACCGACTGTGATCTTCTGGCTTATAAAAAAGAAAATCCTGGTTCAATACTGTAAAAGCCTTCTTTTCTTTGGGAACATGGTGACATTGTAATCTTGCCCATATGTGTAGGTTATTTTGGGCAATATTATCAGCCATTTGAAAAGGAATTGATTCTTTTAGTTGAGCGTACATATTTAACACCTGCTTATCATTATTATTCTTAGGGGTTCACTATAGCAAAGAAGGATTAAGACAATATTAACTCTGGTGAGATAATGAAAAAAACTGGGTATAGACGATAAAAAACATTCCATCAATATCTCTTTGAATTCCTGAACGTCGATTAGAGCGTTTCCAAAATATCAAAGACGGAGTAAGTGCTACTCGAGTTAGTGGTTAGGGGTCAGGTCTCTGGATAAAAATTCAACTTTTCGACTCTTATCCAGAGACCCGACCCCATTTGACCCAAAGAAGCCCATAAGGTATTAGGCAAGATCGCCACCGGCATTGATCCCATTGCTGAGTTGCGAGCCGATAAACAAAAAGCGGTCACGTTAAAACAGGCTTTTCAAGATTACCTGAAAGCCCGAAAATGACTTAAGCCAACCACCGTACTAGATTATGACCGTGCATTGCGGCAGGTTGTGCCGGATTGGATGAGCAAGCCACTATTAAATATTACCAAGGACATGATCGCTAGAAGACATATTAAGCATGGGGGTGAACGCAGCCAAGCCCGTGCTAATTTAGCCATGAGAATATTACGCGCCATTTTTAATTTCGCTTCGGGTCAGTATGAAGATGAACGTGGTATAACCTTAATACTTGAAAATCCCGTGAAGCGCCTATCCAATTCGCGAGCTTGGTATCGGATCGAACGTCGGCAGAATATTATTAAACGTCACGAATTAGCGGCCTGGTATCAAGGCTTGCAGCAATTAGGTCATCGTTACAATGCCGATCAAGCCGAGATGATGAAGGACTATTTCTTATTGATATTATTTACAGGATTGCGCCGATCAGAAGCCGCTCGTTTACGCTGGGATGATGTCGATTTTAAAGATAAAACCTTAACCATTATTGATACCAAAAACAATCAACGGCACACGATGCCTTTATCTGATTTCTTAGTTGAGTTATTCGAGCGGCGAGCTGCTCACAAAGTAAATGCCTATGTTTTTCCCGCTGAAGCTGGCGAGGGTGGGTACTTAGTCGATCCTCGTAAATCCTTAATGAAAATTAGTGAATTGTCAGGGCTAACCTTTACCATTCATGATATGCGCCGCACCTTTATTACACTAGCCGAATCGTTAGATATTCCTGTTTACGCACTCAAGCGACTGCTTAACCACAAGATGACCGCCGACGTAACAGCGGGGTACGTGGTGATGGACGTGGAACGATTACGCAAACCTATGCAGTTGATTACTGATACTTTGTGGAAATTGATGGGGGTGCAAGAGAGTGCTAAGATGCTTATTTTTCCCTATGAACAGAGCGCAAAAGGGAAAGAATCATAATTAAAGCAAGTACTATTATAACTTGTCTAGTTTGACAAGTGTAATATTAGATATTATACTTAGGAGTAGGAAATGAGAACTTTTAAATATAGAAACTTTAACGACTGGGCAGAATATGAAAGGATTTCTGATCAAACACTTTTGAAAGCTGTGAAGGAACTTAATGCCGGATTATTTGATGCAAACTTGGGCGGTGGCTTATATAAAAAGCGTGTTCCCCGTAAAGGGCAAGGTAAAAGCGGAGGCTATCGAGTCTTGCTGGCATTTAAACAGGATAAGCACACATTTTTCTTACATGGCTTTGCAAAAAATCAGCAAGAAAATATCAGTGATGATGAAAAGGGTATTTATCTTAAATTAGCGGATCGTCTTCTGACGATGAATGAGCGAGAGCTAAAGGAATGGCTTGTTAAGAACAAATTAATTGAGGTGGTTTATGAAGATTAAGCAAAAACTAAAAGCAACGGTGAAAACCAAAGCAAAAATAAAATTCAAACCTAGAACCTTGATGGAAAATGCCCATGATATAGCCAGCGATCTATATGAAACAGGGATGATTGACGTCCAAACGATGCGTAAATTTGACGTGATGTGTTTTCCTGAAGTGAAGGAACTTTCAAGCACTCAAATTAAAAAAATTCGCTTACGTGAAAAGGTAAGTCAGCCGGTTTTTGCGCGGTGCTTGAATATTAGCGCTGCCACAGTAAAAAAATGGGAACAAGGCGAGAATCAGCCAAATGGTATTTCATTGATGATACTTAACTTAATTGCAGAACGCGGGTTGGGTTACTTGAGTAGCGCCTATCCAGTAGCGGTATAAAATTAACTGTATTTGCAGGATTATCACTGATGAGTTCATTACGTTCAAAAAAAAGAAAGCCGGTTCATCCAGGCGAAATATTACGTGAAGATGTTTTTCCTTCACTTAATAAAACACAAGCGGAAATTGCCGAGGCACTAGGTGTGTCCCGTCGTTCCATTTCACAAATTTTAAATGAACATCGACCCGTAACACCTGATATGGCGATACGGCTAGCAAAATTTTTAGGTGGTTCTGCTGACACTTGGCTTGATTTACAACAAGCTTTAGATGTTTGGTTATTAGAACAAGATGCGGCACTGGCTAAACAATATCGCCGTATTTCATTAGTGGCGGTCGCTGCCTAAACAGATTTCTCAATTTTATTGGTGGCCAGAAGTGGAATCGAACCACCGACACGAGGATTTTCAGTCCTCTGCTCTACCGACTGAGCTATCTGGCCATTGAGATAAGTAGCGGTTGAAGGGTGGTATTAAAGCCGTTAAGGTGGTTTTAGTCAAGTTTTTCTTGCGGTGTATAACCACTCGGTTTTACATCTTCGTTGCCAAATAGAAATTTTTCGCGCTGTTCTTTTAGGAATACCTTGGCTTCGTCATCCAATAGGTTTAATCGATATTCATTGATAAACATGGTTTGGCGTTTGATCCAGTCTTGCCACGCTTCGGCGCTGATGTTAAGGATGATGCGGGTACCCGCTTCGCCGGGTAAGGGGGCGAATTTTAGCGCAGGCGCATCTTTTTTAAGTTTTTGGCAGTAGATTAGTTTGTCGGTCATGAATGTAAATCCTTCAGTAAAAACTTGATAGGGGCGGCGAGGCCGACCTGTTGGGTGCCATTGTACCAAAGATAGCGGCCGGCTTCTCGTACTCTATCTGCGGTGGCCGTGACGGTGATTTTGATGGGTTGTATATCTAAATGATAGTGGCTGAAAGTGTGGCGGAAGGCGCGGAGTGGGGTGCGTTTTTTGATGGTGAGATCGTGATCTCGGCACCAAGTACTAATCTCTTTCGTACTCTCGCATTGCGGTAGGATCCATAGGCCGCCCCAGATACCGGTCGGCGCTTGTTTTACTAATAATATTTCCCCCGCGGTATTTTGCAGTAACAACATGATGGTTTTTTTAACCGGAGTTTCTTTTTTCGGTTTGCGTTGCGGGAAATCCGTTTCTTGACCTAATTGATGCGCCTGACAATTTGTTTGTAACGGACATTCGTTACACTTAGGCTTGGTGCGGGTGCAAATCGTGGCACCCAGATCCATCATCGCTTGGGTATAGTGCGCGACATTTTTTTCGGGCGTGAAATCGTTGGCGATCGGCCATAAATCTTCATTGCTGGCGCAGTAACGCGACAATACACGCTTGACGTTACCGTCTAAAATCGGTTGGGCTGTATTGAAAGCAATTGAACTAATGGCGCCAGCGGTGGAGCGGCCAATGCCGGGTAGGGTAATAATATCGAGCATATCTTTCGGAAAAACCCCCTGAAATTGCGTCATGATCATTTTTGCTGCCGCGTGCAAATTACGCGCCCGAGCGTAATAGCCTAATCCAGTCCAATAGTGAAGCACTTCATCTTGCGGTGCTTCAGCTAAACTTGCAATGCTTGGAAAACGTTGGATGAAACGTTCGAAATAGGGGATCACTGTTTTGACTTGCGTTTGTTGTAACATTATCTCGGAAAGCCAGACGCGATAAGCAGAAATAGCGTGTTGCCAGGGTAGGTCGGTGCGACCGTGTTTTTTAAACCAGGATAGGACGGATGTTTGGAAGTTTGTAGGGGTGAGGGAATTTCTAACCAAGCAAGTTGCCAAGCAGCTGTTGTGCATTTTTATTATTTTTAAGATATTTGTTGGCTTGATCACTAATGACCTGTTTGCGTTGTTGCGCGAACACTTGTTTGAGAATATCTTGCATATCTAAGTTGATGCTCGGCGATTTGAACGTACCGGAAATATTAATGGGAATTTTATAATTTTTTAATTCCGGAATTTGGGTCGTGTTCAATTTAAAATGATAATTGAGCTGCATCGTGTTCAAATTCGCTGTGCCGTTACCTTTTCCGGTGAATGTCGGATTCGTGATCAATAAATCATTATTTGTCGCGACACCGCTGGTAATTTGATATGTGCCGGTCATTTGACCGAAATCAGTGCTGTCTTGTGCCGGTTTGGCCGGTGCTGCCGATTTGCCTAGCATCGCTCGAGCGCGCGCTAATTCATAATTAATATTAATGCCGTTTAAGATGCCTTTAGTAAATGAAAATTTACCATTACCGTTCAGATGATTGGTGAGTTGGTTAACGCTGTTGCCTTGCGTACGCAGTGCGCTATCAAAATTGGCGGTACCGGTGAGGAGGGCGCTCCCGATTAAATCGGTTAACAGGTCTTTTGCTTGAACATTGCTTAATGTTGCAGCAAAACTATATTGCGGAACGGCGCCACGCGCATCTAATGTCGCGGTGCTGGTTAAGATCCCTTCATATAAATTAGCACGCATCGGCGCGAGTTGGATCAAACCTTGATGCGCAGCTAAGGTCAGGGCTATCGTGTTGAGATGTAATTTTGCAGCGACTAATTGATTGATGTTAAACGTCCCATCAATATTTAACTTGCGTAACATTTCAGTGGGTAAATTGATCGCTTGATCAGGATTGCTCGCCGTAGTTGGTGTACCAGCTGTTGCGTTAGCAGGTGAGTTTTTAGTGGGTGCTGGCGCCGCTGGTGCGGGTGGCAGGTAACGATCAGCATTAAAATTATCGAGATCCAGTTTGAACTTGATCGCCGGTGCGGCAAAATTTTTCACATCAACACTGCCAGTCAAATTAGAATTATCAACAGTAACTTTTAAAGGTTTAATGCTGACCGAATTTTGATCGCCATTAAAAGCAAGATCACTGCTCACGTTTTGGAGTGCCGTAGGATCTTTAAAAGCAGGTAATTTGATATTAAACTGGGATAACACTTTGTTTAAATTCATCGGCATCACATGCAGATCACCCTGGAAAGTAATTTTATTGGCACTGTTTTTAGCGGAGAGATCGCCTTCTAATTCTAAATCGTTTATCGTCAAATCAATTTGATTCACTGCAAAGGTTTGTAAGTTAGCACCCAGATTAAAATTACCGTTAAACGTCACTGACAACGGTTTAGGGAATAACGGGGTGTTGAGATCGAATGAAAAATTTAATGGAAATAATTGTTGGGTACCCACATTGGTACCTTCCAGATAAAAATTATCAATACCGATATGTTGATTTGTTTGCGCATCATCGTAACGGAGTTGACTGTTGACTACGGTGACATCAGCGATGGAAATATTGAGTGATTGCTCGTCATGATCGTTATCATTTGCTTTGTTAACGCCTGGTACAGGATTGGCAGCAGGTGAGGGGTTTGTAGTGTGCCATTCACTCCAGTTAGTTTCCCCCGCGGCATTTTTAACTAGATTAACTTGCAATCCATCAAAACTAATATTACGCACCGCAATTTTACCACTGAGCAAAGGCAGCAGACGGATACTGATATTGGCTTCTTTTAAATTAGCAAAGGGTGTCGTGGTGCTAAAATTAGCTGGATTGCTCAAGGTTACATTTTGGATCCGAAAGCCAATCCAGGGAAAGAATGACCATGAAAGATCGCCGTTGACCGAGAGTGTCCGTCCGGTTTTATCATGTACTAAGGTGCTAATTTGGTTTTTAATTTTCTTACTATCAATCGAGTGGGCGATAAAATAAATTGCTGCCCCTAACAATATCACCAAAGAAATGAGTATAATCGCAATAATTTTAAGTGCTTTACGCATCAGTCTAAGTATCCTAAGTAATTGATCAGATAATTGAAATAAGCATATCTTAAGGCTATTAATGAATAAAGACAACAACTCTGCGAAATTAAGAACCATACGAAGCTTCGTGCGCCGTGCGGGGCGGGTCACGACTAGGCAAAAATTGGCTCTGGATACTCTATGGACACGCTATGGTATTGAGCCAGCCGTAGGTGTTATGGATTTCGCACACATTTTTCAGCGCCAAGTTGGTACGGCATTAGAAATTGGTTTTGGTAATGGTCAAACATTATTGAGTATGGCGGCAGCTTTGCCAGACACTAATTTTATTGGCATTGAGGTGCATCGACCCGGAGTTGGGGCTTTATTAGCCGGTATTGAAGAACAACAGTTAACGAATGTTCGGGTGTTTCAAGCGGATGCGCTTGAAGTATTAAATCATACTATTCCAGATCATTCGCTTAGTGCGGTGTATTTATTTTTTCCCGATCCGTGGCATAAAAAGCGCCATCATAAACGGCGGATCGTGCAAGCTGATTTTGTAAGATTGCTACACCGTAAATTACACGTTGGCGGCGTGTTTCATATGGCGACTGATTGGCAAGAATATGCCGAACATATGTTAGCGACGATGGAAAGTGATCCTAATTTTACTAATCAAGCTGGTGTTGGACATTACAGCACTAAGCCTGAGTATCGCCCCACCACGAAGTTTGAACAACGTGGAGAGCGTTTAGGTCACGGCGTGTGGGATCTGATTTATACTGTGAAATAAATTTATGTGGTTTGTTTCGCGTAAGCCAACAAGAACTCCCGTCATTCCAGCGAAAGCTTGAACCCAGATCCTATAATATTTTCCTAGATCCCAGCTTTCGCTGGGATGACAGAGTAACCTTTAGAGTGCCTTTTATAAAAACAACTCTAATAAATTATTTAAAAACTGAGCGCCCAGTTTAGTTTTGATAATTTTATTATTCTCAACAATAATAAATTCGCGATTAATCGCTTCTTGAAGCAATGACAAAATAATATCGTTAGATAATCTAGTACGTTGTTGCATGTGTTCTAAATCAATCGCTTGATTTAAGCGCAGTGCGTTGAGCAAATATTCGAAGCAGATATTTTGTTCGTCGATCGTTTTTTCTTCGGCAAGAAAGGGCGAGCAGCGGGTCGCCCCTACAAAATTCTCCGCTCTTGCTTTCAAATACGATTCCGGCTGTTGCAGTTTACGGGTGCGCCGCACGTCACCATTAGCCAAGGTTATTTTTCCGTGCGCGCCCGCACCAATCCCGACATAATCACCAAATTGCCAATAATTTAAATTATGTCGACATTGCCGACCGTGTTGCGCATACGCAGAAATTTCATATTGTGGATAACCCTTTTGTTTTAATAACTCTTGTCCTTGAATTTGTAACTCATCAATTAAGTCGATATCCGGCAATATAGGCGGTTTTTTATAAAACACGGTATTAGGCTCTAAGGTTAATTGATACCACGATAAATGTTCGGGTTGTAAATCAATGGCCGTTTGCAGATCGGCTAAACCCTCGCTAATGGATTGTTTCGGCAAACCAAACATCAAGTCGAGATTAATGTTTTTAAAGCCGGCGTCGCGCGCCGCTTGAAACGCACTGTGGGCAGCCTGCCCATCGTGGATCCGGCCTAATGTTTTTAATTTATCATCTTGAAAACTTTGCACACCGATCGATAGACGATTAATACCGGCCGCTAAAAATCCTGTAAATTTGGCTTGTTCCACGGTGCCTGGATTGGCCTCTAAAGTAATTTCGGTACCGGTCGGTATGCCCCAGTGTTGATCGACCGCTGTTAGTATTTTCGCAATGCTGGCGGGTGAGAATAAACTCGGCGTGCCGCCGCCCATAAAAATCGTCTGTAAGGGTCGAGCGATGGCATACCGGGTTAAATCGTTTTGTAGATCGGCTATTAAACATTCAATATATTCTGATTCAGGTATAGGTTTTTTGCTGACGTGGGAGTTAAAGTCGCAATAGGGACACTTGCGGACGCACCAGGGTAAATGAATGTAAAGCGAGATCGGATTTGTAGATGACATAGGTATTAATCGAGGTTATGATGTGCGTTATTATATACTGATTATGGTTAATGAGAATTTATTTTGAAGCTGGATGATTACACCCATTTATTCAAACCGGTGCTGGCCTTAGCGCAGCAAGCGGGTGCCGCGGTGATGCAGATTTATAATCAAGAAATAAAAACTGAAGTCACCCTCAAAGCAGATCGCACACCATTAACGGCAGCTGATCTATGCTCCCATGAGATCTTAACGGCTGGTTTACAACAATTAACGCCGGGTATTCCTGTGCTATCGGAAGAAAGTGTCGCGTTGCCGTTTGCTGAGCGGAAAAAGTGGCAGCAGTATTGGCTCATCGATCCCATTGATGGTACCACCGAATTTATTGAACATACGGGCGAGTTTGTTATTAATATTGCCTTGATTGAAGGGCACGTGCCCGTTTTTGGAATGATCTACGTACCCGTATCAAAAATAGCTTACGAAGCAACGCGCGGTTGTGGTGCGTTTAAGCATACTGCAGAAGGTGCGTACGAATTTATTCGTGGTCGCGCGATGCCCGAACAAGATAAGGTGATCGTGACCGTGAGTCGCCGTCATGGTAATGGTACGCGTAGATTTTTAGAGCGCTTTAACAATCATGAGTTATTATTACGCGGCAGCGCCTTAAAATTTGGTTTACTGGCCGAGGGGAGTGCCGATATTTATCCACGCCTAGGTCCCACCAGTGAATGGGACACTGCGGCGGGGCAATGTATTTTAGAAGAAGCCGGTGGCAAAGTGGTTGATTTTTCCGGTGCGCCATTGCGCTACAACACGAAAGACTCATTAGAAAACCCAGCGTTTATTGCGGTGGGTGACAAACATCATTTATTTAACTTAGGAGAACATCATGCCAAATAAACATCTTAAAGCTAAACGTCTTAAAGTCGCCGTCACCGGTGCGGCCGGTCAAATCGGTTACGCCTTAATTTTTCGCATTGCCTCGGGGCAAATGTTCGGCAAAGATACCGAAGTGGAATTGCAATTATTAGAATTAGAAGTGGCCTTGCCTACCTTGCATGGCGTGGCGATGGAGCTCGATGATTGTGCGTTTCCGTTGCTTAAAAAAGTGACGTGTACCAGTGATGTCAATGTGGCTATGCACGATGCAAACTGGGTGGTATGCGTGGGTTCGATGCCGCGCAAAGCCGGCATGGAGCGCTCTGATCTCTTGAAAATTAATGGCGGTATTTTTAGTGTGCAAGGTAAAGCCGTGAATGATAATGCGGCCGATGATGTGCGTGTGTTTGTAGTGGGTAATCCGTGTAATACAAATGCCTTGATTGCCATGCACAATGCACCGGATGTACCCAAAGATCGTTTCTTTGCGATGACCATGTTGGATCAAAATCGTGCCAGTTCACAATTGGCCATCAAAGCCGGGGTTGATGTTACGGCAGTTTCTACTATGGCGATTTTTGGTAATCACTCCGCCTTACAATTTCCGGATTTTACGCATGCTAAAATCAATGGGAAATTAGTGACCGATGTGATCACCGATCGTGCTTGGTTAGAAAATGAATTTGTACCGATGATCCAACAGCGGGGTGCGGCGGTGATCAAAGCCCGCGGTGCTTCGTCGGCTGCCTCAGCGGCCAATGGTGCAATCGACACGGTGTATAACGTGACGCATGATACGGCAACAGATCAAGTTTTTTCAGTTGGCGTATGTTCGAGCGGCGAATACGGCGTTGACGCGGGTTTAATTTTTTCTTATCCCTGTCGGGTTGAGCATGGCACATTAAAGGTAGTTGAAGGTTGGCAGTTTGACCGCTACGCGCAGCAAAAAATTAATTTAGTATTAGATGAGTTGCGTGCAGAACGCGATGCCGTGAAAGAGCTGGGACTAATTAAATAAGATATGTAGGGGCACGTTGCGCGTGCCCATTCTCAAATAAAAAAGGCGCTTAAAAAGCGCCTTTTTTCACATTACAAATTAACGGCGATAATCAGTACGAGCTTGTACTAAAGTACCCACTACGATGCTACTTTTCTCCAGTTGGATCGTGCGGTATTCGTTGTTAATTGATTTTAAGTACATGTCATCACCATCGATCAAGAATTGTTTGAACACGGCGTTATTTTGACCTTTTATCGCAACGACTACGTAGTCACGATTGTTTGGTTTCATATCAGGTTCGATGACCAAGATGGTGCCTTCATTGAAGGTCGGTGCCATCGCGTCACCTTTCACGATCACCGCAAACGCAGCATCCGCCACGCTAAGATCGGTTGAAACCCAGTTTTTCCAATTTTGTGCGCGTAATTCAGTTTGAAATTTACCCCAATTCGAGGCTTCTTCCCATGAAATAATCGGCAACGGTGTCCAACCATGAATACGCGTATTATGCGTGCCAGCAACGCGATCAAGCGGTAAGGGATCAACACCCATTAATTGGTTGATGGTCACGGAAAAGAAATTTGCGAGCGGTGCTAAAGAATTACCACGCGGTGATTTGGTTGCACCGGACAAAATGCGGTGTAATGTAGGTTGTGGAATATCCGTTTTACGAGCAAGTTCAGCTTCATTAATAGCGACTTCTTCCATTAATTTTTCGAGGACTTCATGAAGTTTGGGGCGGTCTTTTTGGCTCATCGTGTGTTACCTTTCAGTTGAGGGCTTTAAAATACTCTTAGTTTTATATAAGAGCGCTAATCACCGCGCATCGTGTCGTAAATTTTAAATGTGCCGCAATGTGATTGCGGCGATTATGCCATAAAAGAATAAAAAATGTATAGCAAATGTGATGAAAAATTTAAAAAGGCATTTGAAGACAGCTTTGTGCGTGGGGTTTCGTCATTCCAGCTTTCGCTGGAATGACGACATTAGTACTAAAACGGGATGTCGTCGTTAAAATCATCCATACTAGCGCTCACTGGCTCAGAACTACTGCTGCTACGATTATCTGCTTTGGGCATATCATTACCACTTGCTCCAGCACGACTATCAAGCATTTGCATTTCATCGGCAATGATTTCGGTCATGTATTTATCTTGGCCATCTTTATCTTGCCATTTGCGGGTGCGTAATTTTCCTTCGATATAAACTTTTGAGCCTTTCTTTAAGTATTCGCCGACGATCTCAGCAAGACGTTGGTAAAACACGACGCGGTGCCATTCAGTTTGCTCTTTTTGTTCACCTGATTGTTTGTCTTTCCAGCTTTCAGACGTGGCGAGTGTTATGTTTGCTACGGCGTTGCCATTGGGCATATAGCGTACTTCCGGGTCTTTGCCCAAATTGCCGATTAAAATAACTTTGTTAATACCTCTGCTGGCCATAGTGCTCTCCTCAATGATCTGGCAAGCATCATAGCATCGCGCTGAATAAAAATATAGAAGAGCACAAAAAAACCGCAGTCCTGCGTAGCTTTAGCGAAGCAGGAAGCGGCTTTTCCCCTAAGTCGGGGGGTGTGTTTTATACGGGTGTAACGGTGACCGTTAACACATCGGTGTATAAACCATTGGTAACCGGTTTCATCGGTCCTTTCGAGGAAATATAATGTAATGTGAAAGCAGCGTTATTGACACCACCACAATCTGGGACATCCGAGCCTGCAAAAGAGGTCTGATATTTTTGACCATTTACTAAGTCAACTGCCGTGCCTATAGTAGGAGCAATGGTCTGAAAAGCAACAGCATATGCGAAATGATCGGTTGAGCCGAACAGGGGATTGTTTAATCGATAGGTATAGCCGGTAGGAAGTTCAGTCGCGGTGTTAGCACCTTGCACTGTAATGTAATAAGCATTGCTGGCTTGGGTGCTATAGACACAAAAACTGCTTGGAGCGCTGTAAAATCCTCGCGGAGAGTCTTTCCAATCATTGGTGACGATATTCGTTAATCCAGAGACTTGGGCTTCTGGGAGGAGGGTCACGGACATATCCAGCCTTGCTGTCGATGTGCCCCCTGGTTCTCCAGGTGTTACCGCCATGGCTGGTAAGCTGAAAAATATTCCCAGTAATGAGCTCATAATTAGCATATTAATTTTTTTCATAGTCAACCTTCTCGAGATTAGTGGTATTGTTTAAAGTTAGAAACTCGAACAGCATTATAGCGCACAATCCTTAAGTTTTCATTAAGGATTATATGATATTATAGCAATCAATTACTTATAATTAAATAAACGAGGTTTTCCAAATGCCATTTCCTATCATATCCTGCGATTGTCGTTGTGGAAAGCCGGTAGATTTAAATAAAAACTTTAACCCGACTCGATTTAAAGGCTTAACGGATTCTTTAGGTGAGCAATTTAAAATACGGCTAAGCTCCGGTGTTATGAATTTGAGAGTAGAGGATGTCCTTCAATTTTTTTTAGGGGAGTCTCTAGATGAAGAGCTTCCGCTTGTCGGCGACGAGGTGAGAAGTAGCGCATCTCTAAGGGGCAGAACAAGTACTCCTTCTGATACTCAGGTGCCATCTGTCGTTGCGATTAAAACAACTTTCCCATCAATCCATGCAGCATCTTCACATGCAGCATCTTCAAAAGAAATGGTCGGATTTATAGACCAACTTCATTATGAAAAGGCAGTGAAAAAGGCTTCCAGATCAAATGCTTTGGTAAAATATAGTGAATTTCATTCCTGTGGGGAGTCGATGTTCTCAAATGCTATTTCGAAGTTGGCAGTCAAGATTTTTGTTGATACCACCTCTATAACTTCTGATCTCAGCGGACTGGTAGAAGTTATAGCTCAAGGTCTCCAGTTAGAGGATGCATTAAGGCGTGTGGAGGTTGGGTCTGCTAAATATATACAAATCGAGAAGCGTTTGGAGATGCTGCGTCGGACAAATCCAGGAACTGTTGCCTGGCCATCTTTGCTAGCAAGCCCCCGTACGGGGCGATCAGATGCTATGTTAGTAACTGAGAGAGCAGCCGTATCGGGATCACCACTCCCCCCAGTTCATGAAAGCTCTCCTTCTTCTTCTCCTTCTCCTTCTCCTTCTCCTTCTCCTTCTCCTTCTTCTAACTACTATGCTATGCCGAATCGGACGTCGGGTGAGAATAATCCGATGTATGCTTGCCTTCATGCGCCCGGTGAGAGGCGTGAAAATAATGATACGTACAGTAATATTAGTACATATTTGGACGCCGCAGCCCTGCCGCCTTCTGATTATGCAGAGACAGCTTTCCAGACGCCTGTGCCCAACGTGTTGCTGTGGCGTGTGAGTCCGGCCGTGCCTGCTCCTGTGCAGCATGGGTCCAGCGAAAACAGTCCTTTACTCGGGAGCGGTGAAGTGCGTTCACGGTCTCGTACTGCTACTTGGCGTCAAAGAATTTGCTCTAAAAATGGCTTAGTGGTTTTTTTATTAGCGGCATTATTGATATCAGTAGGTATCATAATTTGGCTGTGGTTCAGGGCACAGAAGTCTAGTGACACACCTACCACCATCATGCCGCCCCCTCCGTCGCCTTATATCTTGGACAACATTACGTGTCCGACCAGTGCGCCGCAACAAATTTTTGATGCTAGTTGTGAAGAAGCCACGATGTTGGCTGATTTCTTAGATTTTTTTCTACAGAAATTTGATGGCCGTATTGATATGCTACAAGTTCAAGGTGTGATCTCAACCTGTTATCAAAGCTATTTTGAAAAGTACTTGGATAATCTTGATTTCTATCGTAATTGTTCAGGCTGGGCAGCAGAGTTGCGAAGCGCTTTAAGTAAATTTTCGCCACAATCTACTAATGCATCGGTACGCAATATTGTGCGATTAATTCGTAATATGACTAAACAATAAAAAAATGGAGATCCTTTTGAAAAAGATAATATTAGGTTTGCTGTTAGTGTTCATTCCACTGTTGGGATTTGCTGAAATGCCCGGTTCTATGCCCGCCCATGTGTGTAATCCTGGCTTTCACAATCCCAGCCGCATTTCAATCGATCAATTAGATCAATTTTTAAAATTGCATTCTAGAGATGTCAATTGTCCAGGTGGCCAAACATCCTGTTCAGCGGGTAGTACGTGTTGTCAGAATAATGTGGGTGGTTACTCATGCTGCCCATTTACCAATGCAGTGTGTTGTGGTGATGGTATTCACTGCTGTCCCAATGGGTGGGTGTGCGCTAAGGATGGAAATCTGCGAGTTTGTAATCCCGCATAGCCATACCAGGGTGCCTGATTTAAACAGGTACCACTTGT
>SHZH01000039.1 GCA_009692385.1 Gammaproteobacteria bacterium
GTACACGTTACTTTAGTGCTAAAGGTTTCTACTGCCGCGCAATCTGTGCCTGCTGTGGGAGCGATAAAACTGACGACAGCGGGTGTTATAGCAGTTAACAGCACACCATTAGGTTGGTTAAGCATGGCGTTGCTATTGGGCGTAACCTGATAAGACAGAATCGTCGTTTTACCCGCCACGACAATACTCGGCACATTGATTTCGGTCATGGTAAAAATAGGGGTATAGGCAAACGCTATAAAGCTACAGCTAGCTAATAAAACGAGTAGGGCGAATTTAAGTAATTTCATATGAGCTCCTATTGGAGTTAGAGTTTATTAAAAAATATACGTTGCTGTCACGACTAATTCATGCGTCAGTAAAGACGTTGATAAGCCTTTATTAGAACTAAAATCCGATGCGGCACCGAGATCAGCTTTGCCTAAATTAGCGAAACGATAGCCGCCACCAATGCGTACGTGCTTGGCGACATCAACATCCATACCTAAGCCCACGGCATAAGCAAATTGCATCGTGCTATGATCAGAAAAAGTTCCTGGGTTTGTAGCACGTGGATCGAGCGCCGTAGTTGAAAAATCATAAGCTTTATTGAGTGCGCTACCTAAACCAAACGAAACATAAGGATGCAAATGGTGCGCTGCGTTAAATACTAATTTTGATTGCAAGAAAAGCTGCTGGCTTTGGATTTTATAGTCATAGTTAAAACCGGTAAATTGCGCTTGACCTAATTGCTGAATTTCACCATTGAGCGCATAAGGAAGAATCGTGTTATAAGCAAAACCCAGTTGATAATTAAGTATTTGCGAGAGCAAAAGATCTAAACCCACAAAGGCGCCGGCTGAGAGATTAGTCTGCAGCTTACCGTCATTTACATAGTTGTTAGCGTCACCGGTGGCTTGTAGTGTTTGTGTTTTACCTGGCTGGGCGATGGCTCCGCTAGCGTTAAGCGCCATAACCCAATGTAGTTTTGTATTAGGTGCTAAAACCAGTATTGTCGTAGCATTACTGCTCGAATCAACTGCATAGGCGCTAGTCGATGTTAATACGATTAATGTCATTGCTGATAGCAGTTTCCAATTTTTCATAGGGGTTATCCTGTATAGATATGCGCACTGTAATCAAAAATGGAAGACATGGCAAGTCTAGCGTATAAATAAAAGTAAGCTGCAAAAAGTATGCTGCTCAGCTACAATCTGCACTATGAAATATTTAATTGCAGGAGTCGATGAAGTAGGGCGCGGACCGTTGGCGGGGCCGGTGGTAGCAGCGGCGGTGATTTTTTATCCCGATCAATCGATCAGCGGTGTTAAAGATTCGAAACTACTCTCCCTTAAGCAACGTGAAAAATTATTTATCGAGATCACTGAAAACGTTTTGTGTTGGAGTTTGGGTCGCGTCGAGGTCGAAGAGATTGATGCGCTCAATATTCATTATGCTTCCTTACTCGCCATGCAACGCGCCGTGGCTAACTTGGCGACTAAGCCTCATAAAGTATTAGTCGATGGTAAATTTCTGCCGAAATTAGAATACGAATGCCACGCTATTATTGGTGGCGACGCTATTGAACCGGTGATCAGTGCCGCGTCGATTGTCGCCAAAGTGATCCGCGATCGCGAGATGCGTTATCAATGGCATGAAACTTACCCACAATATGGCTTTGCGCAACATAATGGGTATGGTACCAAACAACACCTGGCCGCGTTAACCGAGCATGGTCCTTGTCCAATCCACCGCCGTTCCTTTGCACCGGTCAAAGTAGCCTACGAGGCGCGTAATGGAGCCTAAATTCATTCATCTTGATGTTCATACCGAATACTCATTAATTGATAGCGTCGTACGTATCGATGAGCTGATGGAAAGCTGCAATGCCGCCCAGATGCCGGGCATCGCACTCACCGATTATATGAATTTGTTTGCATTAGTAAAATTCTATAAAGCTGCTCTCGCCAAATCCATAAAGCCCGTCATTGGCATGGACATACTACTCGCTAATCCTCAAGATGCTAAACACGCTTTTCGAGCTATCCTGCTATGCAAAAATAAGGAAGGCTATCATAGCGTTACGAAGCTTGTTTCGCGTGCTTATGTAGAAGGGCAGCAATCCGGAACGCCTCTCATTCAACGACAATGGCTAGCCGAATGTAATGCGGGGTTGATTTTATTATCGGGCGCACAGAACGGAGATGTGGGCCAATTGTTGTTATCGGGTAAAGTGGATGCCGCGGAGAAGATCATTCAGCGCTACCAAGAATTGTTTCCTGATAGCTATTATTTTGAAGTGCAACGGGTCGGTCATCCCAATGAGGCAGCTTATATTGATGCCATCTTACCCCTGGCAGAGAAATATCAAATCCCGCTCGTGGCAACCAATGCGGTGCGCTTTCTCACGGCAGAGGATTTCACTGCACACGAAGCACGGGTCGCTATTCATGATGGCTATGCCTTAAGCGATCCACGTCGTCCCATGAAGTACACCAACCAGCAATACCTGCGGACACCCGAGGAAATGGCGGTATTATTTAAGGATCTGCCGGAGGCAATTGAGAATTCAGTCGAGATCTATAAACGCTGTAATTTTGAGTTGAGTCTCGGTAAAAGCTATCTACCCAATTTTACCGTGCCTGCTGGTTTGACCCTGGATCAATATTTTTTGAACTCCTCAGAAGCAGGGCTGTTAGTTCGTTTACAACAAAAGGATGCTGCATTAACTGCTTTACCGACAGAATATCAAGATCGACTGATGCTAGAGATTAATGTCATTAGTAAAATGGGCTTTTCAGGTTACTATCTTATCGTCGCCGATTTAATTCGCTGGGCAAAAAACAATGCCATTCCGGTGGGTCCTGGGCGGGGCTCTGGCCCCGGATCGCTTGCAGCATATGCATTGAATATCACTGACTTAGATCCAATAACTCATGTTTTACTGTTCGAGCGGTTTCTGAATTCGGAAAGGGTTTCGATGCCAGATTTCGATATTGACTTCTGTATGGAAGGGCGCGATCGCGTGATTGAATATGTTGCCAATAAGTATGGCCGCGAAGCGGTATCGCAAATCATTACCTACGGGACCATGGCAGCCAAAGCGGTGGTTCGTGATGTGGGTCGAGTACTCGGTCAACCGTATGGTTTCGTGGATCGGATCGCAAAATTGATCCCATTCGAGATTGGCATGACCTTAGAGACAGCCCTGGATCAAGAGCCGCAATTACAAGAATTATATGATAAAGAGACTGAAGTACAGGAGCTGATTGACTTAGCGATGCGTCTCGAAGGCATTACGCGCAATGTCGGTAAACACGCCGGAGGGGTGGTGATCGCACCCTCTAAATTAACTGATTTCACCCCGATTTATACCGAATGTGAAGGGGGCGCGTATGTCAGCCAATTTGATAAAGACGATGTGGAAGCAGTCGGTTTAGTAAAATTTGACTTTTTGGGTTTGCGAACGTTAACGATTATTAATTGGACCATTCAGTGTATCAATAAGCACCGTAAAGAACAGGGCTTAGCCCCCATCGATATTCAGCATATTCCACTCGATGATGCACCGACTTTCAATTTATTAAAAGCGTGTAATACCACGGCGATCTTTCAGTTAGAGTCACGCGGTATGAAGGATTTGATCAAACGTCTGCAACCGGATCTCTTTGCAGATATTGTGGCCTTAGTGGCTTTATTTCGTCCGGGTCCGTTACAGTCAGGTATGGTCGATGAATTTATCAATCGCAAACATGGTCGCGCTGATGTTGATTACATGCATCCGGCACTCACTGATGTTTTAAAAGACACGTATGGCGTGATTTTGTATCAAGAGCAAGTCATGCAAATTGCGCAGGTATTAGCGGGTTATACGCTAGGTAGTGCCGATATGTTGCGCGTTGCAATGGGTAAAAAGAAACCCGAAGAAATGGCGCGGCAACGAACGATCTTTACCGAGGGCGCCGTGCAGCAAGGGGTCGATCGTAAGCTTGCCACCCACATTTTTGACTTGATGGAAAAATTTGCGGGCTATGGTTTTAATAAATCCCACTCGGCAGCCTATGCGTTAGTTTCGTACCAAACCGCCTGGTTGAAGCAACATTATCCAGCTGAATTTATGGCAGCGGTATTATCATCCGATATGGACAATACGGATAAGGTCGTGATTTTTTACGAAGATTGCAAAATGCAGGGCTTAACGATTTTACCCCCCAGTATTAATCACAGTGAATATAAATTTACCGTCGATCAAGAGAGCAAGATTCGCTATGGTTTAGGTGCTGTCAAAGGTGCCGGCGAAGCCGCTATTAGTCTTATTATTGAAAATCGGCGGCAACAAGGTGCATTTAAAGATTTATTCGAATTATGCCAGCGCATTGATTTGCGCAAGGCGAATCGTCGGGTATTAGAAGCCTTGATCAAAGCCGGCGCGTTTGATGAATTTGGCCAGGAGCGTTCTGTATTATCCGCTTCGTTAGAGAGCGCCATTAAAGCGGCTGAACAAACCATGCGTACTCAAGATCTAGGTCAACATGATTTATTCGGTGGTTTTAGTTCACACGATACGGCACCGGCGTATCATAACGTGGCGCCTTGGACGGAAACACAACGTTTAGTGGCCGAGAAAGAAAGTTTAGGTTTATATCTTTCAGGCCATCCGCTAACAATATACGGACCTGAACTAAACCAAATCGTTAAATCAAAAATCAACGATCTGGATTTATCGCGTGAGAAATCAATTCGCTTAGCGGGTATCGTCTTGAGTGTGCGCACCGTTAATACCCGCCGCGGTGAGCGTATGGCGATCCTTACTTTGGAAGATCAAACCGCGCGGATCGAATTACCGATTTTTCCCGAGTTATATCAAAAAAATCGTGGGTTATTGATCGCCGACACGTTATTGGTCGTCGATGGCAAGATCGAAATCGATCGCTTCACCAGTGAATATCGTCTCACGCCAAATACGCTCTATAGCTTAGAACAAGCACGTGGACTGATGGGCAAAGCGATTGTGTTGTATCCGCAGGCCGAACAAATGTCCGGTGAAAATATGGATCGATTAAAAGCGATATTAGGCTTACATCGTGCTGGCGCATCGTGTTCAGTATTAATTGATTATCAAGCGACCACAGCGGCCGCACGATTAAATTTAGGTCCAACCTGGCGAGTGAAGCCAAGCGATAAATTGTTAGATGACTTGCGGCAGTTGTTGGGTGATGAGGCTGTCAAAGTAGAGTACAGCTAAAGATTTTAAATTTTTGGAATAAATCATGACTAAAGAAGATATCCGCTGGCAACAACGATTAAATAATCTTAATAATGCGCTATTGCAACTTGGTAGCGCAACCAAACTTTGCACACGTATAATAAATCAATTGCTGATCAGATTGTCGCTCAAATTCAAATAGCTTATTATCTCGCCTTTACAGCATTCACCGAAAAAATGGCTACATATTAACAGATTATTAATTGCCATAGTCTTGGTTGTTTGTTAATGTCGAAGCTATGAATATTTTAGCACTTGAAACCAGTGGATCGTTAGGTACTGTCGCGTTGCGCCATGGTGAGCATAGTTTTCAAGTGAATATTACCGTGCACCAGCAACAAATTGCGTGCATTCTCGAACTAATTGATGAACTATTACAACGCTGCCAACTGCAGATCCAAGATTTAGATTATTTAGCTTTTTCGGCAGGTCCGGGCAGTTTTACGGGAATTCGCATTGCCTTAGGCGTAGTGCAGGGTATTGCCTTGGCGACGAATAAGTCGGTCATCGCGATTTCCAGTCTACAGTGCTTGGCACAGACCAGCTGGCGTTTATTGCAACAAAAGTGTGTGGTTCCTTGCATTAATGCCTATATGGAGCAGGTTTATTGGGGTTGCTATGAATTGGATGAGCAGGGCATCATGCAGCCTACACAGCCCGATCAAGTCAGCGCGCCACAAGAGGTATTTTCCCCCCATCCTAGCCTTCCCCCGCAAGGGAGGGAAGGAACAGGAGGATTCGAATTCCCTCCTTTGTGCGAAGCACGGGGGAGAGCTAGGGTGGGGGTCGGTAACGGTTGGCAAGTTTATGCACAGCAGATCCCGCAAACTGTCCAAAAACAGCTAATTCACTGCGATCCTGAGATTGCAACTCAGGCTTATGATCTCTTAATCTTAGCTGAGGTCGCGGCTCTTAAAGGCGCTGCTAAACCAATTGACGATATTGCCCCGTATTATTTGCGTGATAAGGATGCCTGGCGTAAAATCGTCCTCAAATAACATAGGGGCATATATGCCAACGAGTATCGAGCGTGATCAATTAATCAAAAAAATCGTAGCAGCTATTGCTAAACAAGTCAGCAAACCCGAGTTGAAGCTCATTAGTCAATTTGTGGCGCAGTATTTTTGGTTGCAATCTTATGAAGACTTACGACAAGAAACCATCTTAAACTTAGCTGGCTTAGTGTTAAATCATTGGCGTTATATCCAAAACCGTAAAGTGAGTGAAACTAAACTACGAATTTTTAATCCTACGGTGGCAACCCATGGGTGGCAATCAGCGCATACGGTGATTGAATTAGCACATGATGATATGCCATTTTTAGTCGATAGCTTACGCATGGCGATCAATCGCCACCATCTTGGTATTCATTTTATTATTCATACCGGCGGTATGAAAATAAAACGCGATAAAAATAATAGTATTGCTGGAATTTATCCTCGTGGTACCGACGTAAGTAATTTTTCCACTGAAGCACCGATCCATATTGAAATTGATCGAACTACGGATCCCAAATTACTCAAGCAATTAGAAATTGAGTTAAAGTGTGTCTTAACCGACGTGGCGAATTCTGCACACGACTGGCAACTGATGCAAGATAAGTTAGATGAAGCGATTCGCGAGCTGAGTACAAATCCTCCACTTATTTCTGCCGATGAATTACAAGAAACGATTGAGTTTTTACACTGGTTGAAAAATAACAATTTTACTTTTCTTGGCTATCGTGATTATGATTTAATTGGCAGTGGTGCACAACAAGCACTGAGCTTGGTTGATCATTCAAGTCTGGGTGTACTGCGTGATCTGGGTAATAGTATAAAAATTCGTAAATTTACGGAAATGCCTGCCGAAGTAAAGCGTTCGCTACTTGCACCCCAAGCGCTTACGATTGCTAAAACGAATACTGAATCAACCGTGCATCGTCCGGTTTACACGGACTTTATTAGTATCAAACGTTTTTCTAAACAAGGTAAATTAATCGGGGAACATCGTTTTGTGGGCTTGTTTACGTCCTCTGCTTACAACACCAATCCGCAAAGCATTCCCTACTTGCGTTTAAAGCTCGCCAAGATCCTCACTGCCTCCGGTTTGGTGGTAAATAGTCATGCTTATCGAACCTTATTAAATATTTTAGAAACTTTTCCGCGCGATGATTTATTCCAAGAGTCGGTAGAGGCATTGTGTGATATTGCGTTAAGCATTCTTAATCTTCAAGAACGTAATGTGATCCGGCTATTTGCTCGGAAAGACATTTATAATCGCTACGTATCAAGTTTTGTTTATATGCCCAAGCATCGTTATACTCATGAATTGCAAAAGGCGATCCAGAACATTCTCGAAAAGAATTTCAATGGTAAACAAGTTGAATATCATGTTTATTTTGACGATTCTAACTTAGCACGCTTGCATCATATTATTCGCACTGATGGCGCTACTATTTCCGATTATGATCTACCCAACATCGAAAAGCAAATCACCGAAGCAGCGGCATCATGGAGTGATGCATTAAAGTTGGATCTGTTAAATTATTGTGGTGAAGAACGCGCCTTGAAATTATTTCAACGTTATGGAAATGCGTTTCCTGCGAGCTATCGTGAGCGCGTGTCAAGTATGGCTGCGGTAACGGATATTAAGCATATGGAGCAATTAGATTTATTGCTGCTAAATTTATATTGTCCGAAAAACTCAACGACTAATCAATTTAACTTAAAAATATATCAGCTAGATCATAGTGCACCCTTGTCTGATACCTTACCTATTTTAGAAAATATGGGAATGCGCGTATTAGATGAGCATCCCTATGAGATCAAGCGAAGTGATGGCGTAACTATCTGGATTGATGATTTTAGTATGCAGCTAATGGATGCCGTGCCGGTTGATCTTGATGAAGTAAAAGAAAATTTCGAGCAAGCCTTTTATAAATCATGGTTTGATCTAATCGAAAATGATATGTTTAATCGCCTGGTGATTTCTGCACAATTGGATTGGCGCCAAATATCATTGTTGCGAGCCTTGTCGCGTTATTTACGGCAGGTAGGTGTACCATACAGTCAAACCTATATTGAAGAAACTTTCACGCATTATCCACAAATTGCTAAAATGTTTGTCGAATTATTTAATTTACGTTTCAACCCAGAACTGGCTACAAAATCACCCAGCAAGCAAGATGATTTACAAGCGCGTCTCAATCTTGCATTAGATGCCGTTACTAGCTTAGATGAAGATAAGATCTTACGTCTTTATTTAACCTTATTAACAGCGATGCTACGTACTAATTATTATGTAGAACCCCAACGAACGTATATGTCGTTTAAATTTGATTCGTCTTTGATCCCTGAACTGCCCAAGCCGCGTCCTTTATTTGAAGTATTTGTTTACTCACCCCGCTTTGAAGCCATTCATTTGCGTGGCGGCAAAGTTGCACGCGGTGGTATTCGCTGGTCGGATCGCCGTGAAGATTTTCGTACTGAAGTGTTAGGCTTAATGAAAGCGCAACAAGTCAAAAATTCGGTGATCGTACCCACTGGTGCAAAAGGTGGTTTTGTGCTTAAAAAATTAGAGAAGGGTGCAACTCGACAAGTCGAATTAGCAGAAGCTAAAGAATGTTACCAAAATTTTATTCGTGCCTTGCTCGATATCACCGATAATTATGTTGGCGATGCAGTCGTCGCACCGAAAGATGTGGTGCGCTATGACGAAAATGATCCCTACTTAGTGGTTGCGGCGGACAAAGGCACTGCAACATTTTCGGATCTGGCGAATCACGTTTCTGCTGAATATAAATTTTGGCTAGGTGATGCGTTTGCTTCCGGTGGTAAAACTGGTTATGACCATAAAAAAATGGCGATCACGGCGCAAGGTGCGTGGATCTCAGCAACCCGGCACTTTCAATTGCTCGGCGTTGATATTAATAAAACCGACATTACTGTCACGGGTATTGGCGACATGGCGGGTGATGTATTTGGCAATGGTATGTTGTTATCAAAACATTTGAAATTAGTGGCGGCATTTAATCATCAACATATTTTTATTGATCCGACGCCTGATCCAAAGAAAAGCTATGCCGAACGCAAGCGCTTATTTAACCTGCCGCAATCGAGTTGGATGGATTATGATGCTAAATTGATTTCTACCGGTGGCGGCGTGTTTTCGCGGCAAATGAAGGTTATTAATCTATCACCCGAAATTAAAACTTTACTGAATTTAACGCAAGATACGATCGAGCCCAATGAATTAATTCGTGCTGTATTACGTGCAGAAGTTGATCTGTTATGGAATGGTGGTATTGGTACATTCGTAAAAGCAGGTTGGCAAACGAATGCCGATGCGGGTGATCGCAGCAGTGATGCGTTACGGATCAATGCGTCGGAGCTTCGTTGTCGTGTCGTCGCCGAGGGAGGTAACCTTGGTTTTACTCAAGCAGCGCGTATTGAGTACGCTTTGCGCGGTGGTAAAATATACACGGATTTTATTGATAACTCGGCGGGTGTCGACTGTTCCGACAAAGAAGTCAATATCAAAATTCTATTGAGCAAAGTGGTGGAGCAAGGTTTATTAGATTTACCGCAACGCGATCGTTTGCTGAGCGAAATGACCGACGAAGTGGCAAGTATCGTCTTATATGATAATTATCGACAAACGCAAATAGTTGAAATAACGCGTTTTCAAGTCGACAAGCAAATTGACCTGTTGGGTCGATTTATTGCCGTTTTGGAAGAGGAAGGCACGATCGAGCGTACTCTAGAGTCGCTCCCAACGAATGAACAATTGATTGAACGTAAAGCAAAAAATGAAAACTTAACCTCACCCGAAATTGCCGTGTTAGTTTCGTATAGCAAAATTTTATTAAAAAACCGGTTGTTAAAAACCGATTTGGCCGATGATCCCTGTTTGGCGCACTATTTGGCGACGGCATTTCCAAAACGATTAACCGAGCAATACGGTAAACAATTAGCACAACATCGTTTGCGTCGAGAAATTATTATCACTCAAGTGAGTAACGATCTCGTCAATGAGATGGGGCCGGTTTATATTTATCGTATGTACAGTGAAACGGGCGCTGCGTACACCGATATTGTGCGAGCATATGTAGCCGCCCGCGATATTTTTAATTTGGATGATATTATGCGCTCGATCCAAGCACTAGATTTTAAAGTAAAAGCCGAAGTGCAGCTACGCATGATGGTCAGTTTAACTAAATTAGTGCGTCGTGCGAGTCGTTGGTTGATCCGCCGTTATCGTACTAATTTGAATATAAGCACGATTAGTAAAACCTATAAAGCAAATATTCAAAAAATATCGCAGCTCTTGCCGGATACTTTAATTGATTTGCGTAAAGATAAATTTGAACGGATCCGCAATGAGTTGTTGCAAGCAGGTGTGCCTCAGGTGTTGGCATTGCAAATCGCAAGTTGTGATGCGTTGTATTCAGCGATGGATATTGTGGAAGCAGCACGAAGTACAAAATTAAGCTTGCAAAAAGTAGCCGATGCCTATGATTTTGTCGGTTACGAATTACATTTAAATTGGTTACGTTATCAAATGCGTGAACAAAAAAATGAGACGCTGTGGGAAGGATTGGCGTTAGCGGCTATTTTTGATGATATTGATTTGATCCAGCGTAATATTGCAACTAATGTGTTATCTAACAAAGCCAAGAATTTAATGGCCAGTTTTGCCGCCTGGCAAGAGCTTAATCGTCCCTTATATGAGCGTTGGTGTAAATTAATCAATACCATGCGTGCGGGTAACTTAGTGTCACCGGCTATTCTATATGTAGGTTTACATGAGCTATCTGAATTAGCCCAAATCGCTAGTATTTAGCTATATTAGTACCTGGTGTTTCCGATATATCGCTTGTGACTGAAAAACTTGGTAGGTGCGGGCGGTCTCGAACCGCCGACCTCCACGATGTCAACGTGGCGCTCTAACCCCTGAGCTACGCACCTATAAATAATAGGGGAGGTAAAGATAGCAAATACCCTTTGTCTTTACAAGAGTAATAAACCTCGATAAATTTTTTAATTTTGTATTGTAAACGGATCTTTACGTGGGCATGCACCTTTGATCACGTTAGCGCCGATCACTTTACCATCAATTTTTGAAGCACCGATGATATAGAGCGTACCCTTGCCTGAATCAAAGGTGATATTACCGGTAACATGAGATGCTTTTTCTAGACAAACTATTTGGGTGGGGGCAAATATACTTTTAGTCACCAGGATGTTATTTACAAAAGTACCATTGAGTACCGACCATTTACTTGACAGCGTTAAATTACCGTTGATTTTTGAGTCTTGGATACTGGCGCGACCAAATACTTTAACGTCGTCAAACGTGGTATTCGTTGCGTTTAAGGCACCGTATACGGTAGTGGCGTGGAGTGTACCACTGCTCACGCCTAATTGGCCATGAACGTCAGTAGAACCGGTAACCGTTAAATGATTGACGTTAACTTCACCATGCGTGCTGAGCGTACCGTTAATGGTTAGATAGGCACCAGTCACTTCACCAATGACATCGGTCTCACCGTTGACCGTAGTTTTTAGAACCGTTAATTCACCACGCGCTAATAAACTCGGTAAGGTGACCTTGGTACAGGTAATTTGGCCAAAATAGCTATTACCACTGTTATGCCCCTCAACACTGCAATTATCCGCAAACACACTAAAAGTAGATATGGAGAGTAGGGCGGTGATAAGAATTTTGGTTTTCATGTCGCAAGCTCCTCTAAAATGATAGTTTAATTGTAGCCTAATAAATAATCTAATACTATTCTAATGAGCTAACTTTTTTAAATCTTGAACGAACTCTGTAACTGCTGTTTCGGGTGTTGCCCAAGAAGTAATTAAGCGGATCACGGATTCGGTTGGACTTATTTTGTAGCGAATAAAAAAACCATACATCGTTTGCAGTTTTTCAATGATGTCATTCGGTAGAATAGGGAGTAGCAGATTAGACGTCGGTGCGACTACGAAACGATAGCCACAAGTTTGTATACCCGAAATCAAGATATCAGCCATCAGGTTGGCATGGCGCGCCAAATCAAAATATAACTCATCGCGAAATAATTCTAGAAACTGTATTCCTAATAATCGACCTTTCGCGAGGAGCGCGCCACGTTGTTTCATGTGATAACGAAAATTTTCTTGCAGTTGTGGATTATTGATGATGATCGCTTCGCCCAGCAATGCACCATTTTTGGTGCCGCCGATAAAGAATACATCAGTTAAACGAGAAATATCGGCTAGGGTTAGATCAGCTAACTGTGCAGTTAGCGCAAATCCTAAGCGCGCGCCATCCAAATACAAATATAAATCATGCTGTTTGCAGCATTCTGAAATCGCGGTTAATTCATGCTTAGAATACAGTGTGCCTAATTCGGTGGTTTGTGAAATATAAACAACCCGTGGTTTTACCATGTGGTAGGTATTATGTTCAGTTAGCACTGCTTTAATCTGTTCCGGCGTAATCTTGCCATCACTCGATTCAAGGGTAATAACTTTATGGCCAGTAGCTTCAATCGCCCCGGTTTCATAAATATAGATATGCCCTGTTTTAGCTGCAATCACTGCTTCATACGGTTTTAGTAAAGACGCGAGCATGACTAAATTAGCTTGTGTTCCCCCTGAAAAAAAGTGAACCATAGCGGCAGGATTAGCGATTTTTTGCTTAATTAATGTAATGGCTTGTTCACAAAAACTATCTTCGCCATAACCCGGCTCTTGTTGTAAGTTCGTTTTAATTAGTGCTTCTAAAATACGCGGATGCGCACCTTCGGAGTAATCATTGAAAAATTGGTGTTTTAGAGTCATTGGAATGGCCTTAGTTTATTTCGATTAAATCTTCATATTGCTTAGCAAGCTTATATTTTCGTCCTCGATTTGAAGCGTCAACGATTTCTAAGAAGCCGTTCTCAACCCAAGCGTTACAAATTTGCGTGTTGGTTCGAGGTTTAAAGCCAAACAATTCGCCAATTTGTTTGCTAGTCACGATTTTAAATTCTTGAAATAATTCGAGCGCTTTGCGTTGGCGTGGATCAAGTGTGCGAATTAGATTACTTTGATCGGATGAGCCTTTCGCTTTGGCCTCAGTCATTCGTTTTAACACGTTTTCAAAAGAAACCGCCATACCCTCCACAAAATATTCTATCCATTTTGTGATGTCAGCTTCAGCACGTCCCATGTAATAATTGTGCGAATCGCCAACGCTAATGGCTTCATAGTAAGCCCCTAAATTGCGTGCATAATATTCTTCGAGTGAATAGAGGCCTTTTAAATCATAACCTCCCAAATGCAATATGAGTGTAGTAAGCAACCGCGCAGTCCGGCCATTACCGTCATAATATGGATGAATCGTAGCAAATTGATAGTGTGCAATACTGGCGAGAATAGAGCAGGGAATGTTGTTTGATTGTTGTGCCCAGCTAACCATTCCAGCCATTAGTCCTGGCACATCTTTAGCTTCCGGAGGCATATAAACAATCGCTCCATTACGACCATCCCGAATGACATTTTGCCCATCGCGATAGGGCGTTGGTTTAATCTTCGTTTTACCATCAGCCATGACTAACGCATGTAAACTCTGAATCATTTTTTCAGTGATTGCTGTGCCAGCCGCTGCTGTTTGCTCGACTTTTTGCAACGCAGCATAATAACCTTTAACCTCATGTTCATCACGCTCCCGACCTGGAAAGTGGCCTTCATGCTTCAAAACCAGATTAATCTGCTCGGGATCAAGGCGGTTACCTTCAATCATCGTGGAATAGTGGGTAGTATAAAGCCGAGCGGTTTCTCGCAAAGAACGCAAGACCGTAGGCGTCAACGGCAAGTGCAAGATTTTCTCTTTAGCCGCCTCAATACGCACCAAGCTATTGGCAATTTTCGAGGTAATCATATAATTAGGCTTAAATTTTATCAGCATATTGTCAGCACTTTATCGGCATTAACCAATTGTCTATTATGCCGATAAAATGCCGATAAGGCAAGCGGTAATTATCACTAAAAATATTGCTTAGCAGGTTAAAACATGCAAGCTTTATAATTGAAGTCACTAGTGTCCGGTTTAATTGAAGGCCAACCGGCTACAAGCTAATGTTTCCAAGGCTTCCAGCCGATTTTAACGTGTCCACGATTTGAAATTTCAATCAAGTTTTTGCTAAAAAACGCACCTGGCCGACCAACCGCCAACATTTAACC
>SHZH01000040.1 GCA_009692385.1 Gammaproteobacteria bacterium
ATATTCTTGAAGCTCATGGCGACAAAAATGAAGCTTATTTAATTGAAACTAATTTATCCGATTTTGTAGAACTCAAAAAATTAGCGAATGATTTAAAACAATTTGATCCTATTAGTATAGATAAATTTCTAAAAGATCATCCTAGGCACAATTTGGCAGGCAGAGTAATTATTTGTTATTGCCTATTAAAACTTGAAGATGAAAAAATTTTTATAAAAAATGGAGCAAGCAAATGGTACAGATTATTAATTAATGAAATAACGGGATGCATTAAACCAAATAATCTCTTTGAAAACGACCTTGAAATCGTGACTTTTAATTATGATACAAGCTTAGATTACTATCTCGATCATCGATTACGTGAAATGGAGTTTTTTAAAGACGTTGCAGAAAAATATCTTCATAAATTCAATATATTTCATGTATACGGAAAATTACGAGCTTTAGATAAAAAAATTCCTTATGGCATGTATAACAATATTAAAGAAAAATATAGCGACTCCTTCGCAAATATGATTGCAATGATTTATGCAATGCAATTCAAAGATAATATTAAGCTAATAACTGAACGAGAATTAAATCCAGAGGAACTACAACCCATTCGCCAACGAATTAAAGAATCAAAAAATATTTTCATTTTAGGTTTTGGTTTTGATGAAACCAATCAAGCACTTCTTGAATTAAACGAGAATTTAAAAACAAAAGGTCCAAATGGTAGGAAACCAAAAAATGTTTATTGGCTTAATTATGACGGCGAATATAAAAGGTTATCAAGCACACTAAATATGCTAAAAGATACTGATAGTTACAGAGGAATAAACATTATTTCTTCGGCACATACATCAATTGAGAAAGCCTGGACATGTGATTTTATGACGGATTTTGTGCTTTAATATTTAAGTAGAGAGAAAATAAAATCTATTCGTTATCAACCAACTCAAAATCAATTTTACGTTGATCGATATCAACCCGACTCACCAACACTTTCAACTTTTCGCCTAAGCTATATTTAGTACCGGTGCGCTCACCCACCAAACGGTGTTTGCCCGCATCAAAATGATAGTAATCGTTTTTCAACGAGGTGACATGAACTAAACCTTCAACGAACACTTCATCGAGTTGCACAAATAAACCAAAAGCCGTCACACCTGTAATTTTGCCTGCATATTCTTCGCCGACATGATGTGACATAAATTCACATTTTAACCAACTGACCACATCACGCGTCGCATCATCAGCGCGTCGTTCCGTCATTGAACAATGTTCACCGAGCTGCTGCATTGCTGCCGCCGTGTAGGTGAAATCTTGGGGAGTACCCCCACGTAAAAAGTGACGGATCGCACGATGTAATAATAAATCGGGATAACGACGGATAGGCGACGTGAAATGACCATACTCCGTATACGCCAAGCCAAAATGACCAGCATTTTCGGGACTGTAAACGGCCTGATTTAAAGAACGCAATACCACCGTTTGCGCACCATCGATATCATCCCGTTTTTTCAGCTCTAATAATAAATTTTGGAAATCTTTAGAGTGTGGCATATCACCACCCCCTAAACTTAAACCGTGCATCGCTAAATAATCGCGTAGTTCTTTTATTTTTTCTTCACGTGGCCGTTCATGCACTCGATATAGGCCCGGTAATTTTTGCTTTTCTAAAAAGCGTGCGGCACATACGTTGGCAGCGAGCATACATTCTTCGATCAACATATGGGCTTCATTGCGCACCGTGCGAACAATTTTCTCAATCTTTTTATTTTCACCAAAAATAATTTGTGTTTCGATGGTATCAAAATCAAGTGCGCCGCGCACTTCACGACCTTTGCGTAAAACATGATATAGTTTATATAAATTTTCCAGCTGTGGCACTACGGCGGTATATTCAGCACGTAATTTCGCATCACCCTTTAATATCGCCTCGACTTTATTGTACGTCATGCGAGCCCGTGAATTCATCACGCTGTCATAAAAACGATACGTCAGAATATTACCATTATGATCGATCACCATATCGCACACCATACAGAGACGATCGACATGTGGATTGAGTGAACACAAGCCATTCGATAAAATTTCGGGCAACATGGGGATCACACGACCGGGAAAATAAACCGAATTACCACGACGCGTCGCTTCTTCATCTAAAGCCGTATCAACGTTTACATAATGACTAACATCTGCAATCGCGACTAATAAACGCCAACCTTGGGGATGAGACTCGCAATAGACGGCATCATCAAAATCTTTTGCATCTTCACCATCGATTGTTAACAAGGTTAATGCACGAACATCTTCACGATTTTGTTTGGCATCTTCGGTAACTTCGGGTTTTAGTTTGGAAACTTCATCGAGAACGGCTTCTGGCCATTTATAGGGAACTTTGTAAGCTAATAAGGCAACATCGATCTCCATACCGGGATCCATGTGCTCGCCAAGGATCTCCAACACTTCGCCCATCGCTTGGCGACGTTCGCTAGGTTGAGCAATAATTTTGATTAAAACGATTTGCCCTGGTACGGCACCATGTTTTTTATCGGGCGCAACCATCACATCTTGTGAAAAATTTTTGCTGCTGGGGGCAACAAATGAGATCCCTTCTTCTTCCATTAAACGACCGACTAGCGTTTCCGTATTACGTTCAGTCACTTCAACAATGACACCTTCTTTACGGCCACGTTGATCAACACCGGAAATGCGCGCTAAAACGCGATCACCATGCATGACGGCGCGCATTTGTCGTGCGCTGAGAAATAAATCATCACCTTCGGTATCAGGGATCAAAAAGCCATAGCCGTCTTTATGAGCCTGGATCCGTCCCGGAATTAAATCCATCTTTTGCACTAAGGCATAAGAACCACGTCGATTACGCATCAATTGACCATCACGCAACATAGCGATGAGTCGACGGCGCAAGCCCTCCCATTCATCATCATGTTCTAAATGTAAAGTTGCACCCAATTTTTCAAGCGTAATGGGGCGACCACTTTCGGTCAAAAACTCAATGATATATTCGCGACTTGCAATGGGACGCGCATATTTTTCGGCTTCTCGACGCGCATGCGGATCGTTGACTGGATGTTTTTTATCTTGCTGTTTTATGTCTTGCTGTTTTTTATCTTGCTGTTTTTTATCTTGCTTTTCTTTATCTTCCATGGGGGATTTGACCTTTGACTGTAATTAATTGTTATTAGTATAACAGAAGATGATTGATATTTGCTGGAATTCGTAGGTCGGCTTACGCGAAGCAAGCCGACAATTGACCCTGCAGGATGCCTGCTTGCTTCGCGTAAGCAGGCCTACCAATATATTTTAATTGCTGGTCGATTTAAAACTAAAGCCGCGCACGATCACGCTCTTATAAAAAGCCGATTTTGGCTGATCTTCAGAAACCCAATAGCTACTTAATGGATCTTTCTTAGGATATTGGACGTTGGTTACCACACAAATTCGCAGCAATTTGGCACAATCTAATGTTTGGGTACCTGCGGAGGTAATTTTCATACAATTTAAATTAAATTTTGGCTCACTCATTTTTAGTGCCGACCATTTATCGGAACTAATGTGCGAACTCCAGCCGGCATGCATGGGTTGTAGAGCTTCATGATTAAGCCAAAACTGAGTTTTGTCGAGGTTATGAATGATATACAAATGAGCGCTCGGTTGCGTCATTTTTTGATTGAGCCACACTTTTTCCTTAGCATAATGGATTTGATCGGAGTGACAATCAACTTGCATATCACCGTGTTCACCCGCGTAGGCAACAGCAAATAAGGCTAAGGTAATAGTTAATATAATTTTTTTTATCATGATTTTTATTCCAAAATTTCTGTCCTTATTAATAATCCCTTTCTTTGCCACTACGTGGCAAATTCATCTCCCCGTCTGTGCCCTGTGGGTATGTTAGGGGAGATCAGATCCCTCCTAACAAGGAGGGTCGACACGCGTAGCGTGACGGGGAGATTATCTAATATGGTGCCGGGAAGAGGACTCGAACCTCCACGGACTTGCGTCCACGTGCACCTGAAACACGCGTGTCTACCAATTCCACCATCTCGGCTTTAACAATTTTTAGTTTGCGAACGGATCGCGTAATACAATAGTTTGATCACGGTCCGGACCGGTTGAAATAATATCAATCGGTACATTAACTAAATCGGTTAAACGTTTTAAATAACGCTTGGCATTTTCAGGTAACGCCTCATAATGAGTAATTCCCACGGTTGACTGTTGCCAACCGGGTAATGATTCATAAATCGGTACGCAGGCTGCTACGAGATCTGCATCCAAGGGAAAATATTTCACGGGTTTACCATCGAGTTCATAACCGACACAAATTTTCAAGGTGTCTAAACCATCAAATACATCGAGTTTGGTAATACACAAACCGCTAATGCTATTGACATTAACCGCATGTTTTACAGCAACCGCATCAAACCATCCGCAACGGCGCGCACGACCCGTCGTCGCACCGACTTCATGTCCGATCTTGGATAAATGCGCACCGACAGCATCAAACAATTCGGTCGGAAAAGGTCCTGATCCCACTCGAGTAGTATAGGCTTTAGTGATCCCCAATACGTAATCTAAATATAAGGGACCAAAACCACTCCCCGTCGCAGCCGCACCTGCGGTGGTATTTGATGATGTCACAAACGGATAAGTACCATGATCAATATCTAATAAAGTACCTTGCGCACCTTCAAATAGGATATTTTTCTTTTGGACACGTAATTCGACTAAACGTGATGATACATCGGTAATGCGCGACTCAAGTTGCCGTGCAATGTCTAACGTTTCATTTAAAACCGTATCATAATCAATGGGCTCGACATGATAATAGTCCGTTAATAAAAAATTTTGATAATCTAATACTACTTTTAATTTTTCAGCGAAACGCTCAGGAAAAAACACATCACCGAGACGCAAACCGCGACGGGAAATTTTATCTTCATAAGCCGGCCCAATACCACGACCGGTCGTACCAATTTTATTATTACCTAATGCCACTTCACGCGCTTTATCTAAGGCCGCATGTGAAGATAATAATAAGGGACACGCCGCGCTGATCCATAATTGCTCGCGTACCGGAACACCTTTATTTTCTAGCAAGACAATTTCTTTCATGAGTTCAGGCAGGGATAAAACCACACCATTGCCGATAAAACATTCCACGCCACTGCGCATAATGCCGGACGGTAAAAGATGTAACACCGTTTTTTCGCCATCAATAACCAGCGTATGACCGGCGTTGTGTCCGCCTTGAAAGCGCACTACAGCATCGGCTTCTTCGGTGAGCAGATCGACAATTTTACCTTTCCCTTCATCGCCCCACTGACTGCCTAAAATAACTACGTGCTTGCCCATTTCTTACCCTGTTAAATTTTGACTGCTGTCATCCTGACGAAAGTCAGGACCTAGATTCCGGCTCGGAGACCGGAATAACGAACTATTTTTTTACCACTGAACTATTATTTGCTGGCGTTCCTGCAAAATAATTAAAAAATTGTGTTTGCGGACTTAACACTAACACACTTTGCTTATTACTAAAGGTATTACGATATGCTAACAAACTACGATAAAAAGCATAAAAACTCGGATCGGCGTTATAGGCATTTGTATAAATTTTTGCGGCTTGCGCATCACCTTGCGCGCGCAATTGTGCAGCTTGCTCATTGGCCGTTGCGAGTGTTACGGTAACGGTCGCATCGGCTTTCGCTCGGATCGCTTCCGCTAATGAACGACCGTTGGCACGGTGTTCGGCAGCAACTCGTTGTCGTTCCGCGCGCATTCGATCAAATACCGAGCTACTCACTTCTGTTGGTAAGTCGATCGCTTTGATGCGTACATCAACGACATCAATCCCTAAAGGTTGTGCGCTGGCGTTCGCTTGTTGGCGTAAGGTTTCCATAATCGCTAAGCGATCATCAGACACTACCTCAGAAATAGTTTTTTGACCAAACTGAGCACGTAAACCGTTATTGACTTGTTGCTGTAATAATACTTGCGCACGCGACACATCATCACTGGTACTCTTGTAATATTGCGCTAAATTAGCAATGCGCCATTTGACATAGTAATCTACTAACACATCTTTCTTTTCCGCCGTCATGATCCGTGACGAATTGATATCCAGTGTTTGAATACGGGTATCAAATTCTAAATCGGTGGAAATAAACGGCACTTTAAAATGTAAGCCTGGATTTAACACATTAGGCTGACCATTCGATAATTTACTGATCTCGCCAAGCCGTAATACTAAGGCTTGCGTACCTTCAGTGACGACGAACAAACTGCTGTACAACACTAAAAAAGCAACGATGGAGACAACGATGACAAAAAATTTACTTGCGGTGGTTTTCATGGTTGTGCTCCTGTGCCAATTTGGCTATCGGGATTAGTGATGTCCAAACGAGTGGGTCTTGAAGTAGCAGTAGTACCCAGATCATCCGTTTGCGATATCATCGTGTCGGCAATGGTGCTACTGGTATTGCTATTGCTATTCGTTCCGGTATTATTTGCCGCTAATGCATAAGGTACTTGGGTGAGCATTTTATCGAGCGGAATATTCAATAAATTATTACTGTTTTTCATATCCACAAAAATTTTGCTGCTGTTTTGCAAAACCATTTCCATCGTCGTCAGATACAAACGTTCTTTAGTCACATTCGGCGCTAATTTATAGGCTTGATACACAGCGTTGTAACGTGCCGCTTCACCTTTGGCTTGCAACACCACTTGCTGTTGATACGCTTGCGCTTCTTGGGCAATACGTTTGGCTTGGCCTTGCGCGACTGGTACGACATTATTCGCATACGTTTCCGCTTGATTTTGGTAACGTTGTTCATCTTCTTGCGCTTTGATCGCATCATCAAATGCTGATTTTACTTCTTCCGGCGCTTGTGCAGGTTGCAATGCCACATCGGAAATTTCAATGCCAGTGCGATACAAAGCTAACGTCGCTTCTAATTGTTTCACCACATTTTGCCGCACTACGGCACGACCACTGGTTAACACTTCGTCTAACGTCGTACTACCAATAACTTGACGCAAGGCACTGGCGGTTGCTTGTTGCAAACTGTTATCCGGATTACTCACATTAAATAAAAAGTCTTTCGGATCGGCAATACGATATTGCACCGCAACCGAGACATCCACAATATTTTGATCTTTAGTCAGCATTTGTGCTGAATAAGAATAGTTTGAAATCTTTTGCACGTTGACTGTGCGTTCAGTATCAATCAAACGTGGGATCCAGTGCGGACCCGAATCTACGACTTTTTGATATTTACCAAATTGTAACACGACGGCTTTTTCCGCTGGCGCGACAATAAAAATACCGGAGGCTAACCAAATCAGAAATAGCACGATTAAGCCACCGATAATATAGGGCTTGTAATTTGTGGTAGCGCTGCTACCGGATGAACTGTTACCGGGTGAATTAGAGGGTGGTGTGTTACCTGATTTTGGAGCGGCGGTTGATCCACCTTTCTTACCAAACAAAGCCGATAGCTTATTGGTTAAATCCTTAAAAATTTTATCAAGCTCTGGTGGGCCACCCGCATCGTTGTTGCCACTATTATCCTTTTGATTATCTTTGCCCGGCTCATTCCACGCCATGAGTTTACCCTCTAATTAGCCTATTGAAAACAGGGGCGTATTCTAACTGGAAACGACGGAGGATGCTACTAATAGGTTTTCCACGGGTGTGATTTAAAGTGAGCGGAAAATAGAATTTCACTTCTCCCTTGAGGAAGAGGTGAAATTGGGATAACTTCCCGCCTTGTGTTTATTTCGCTCACTTTAAATCACACCCGTTTTCCACCATTTAAACAATTATTTTTGTTAAAGTGGTCTGTATTCTATGCGACTAATGGGTTAGAATTGCTTAATAAAAATATAAATAAGAGTTCACTAAGAGTTCACGATGCACACACACATCAAACCATCACAAGCCACCGCTGAACAAAAATTAGCCGCTTCAATGCAGCGCGTCCAAGATTTGATTGAATCTCGGCAATATCCTCGTGATGTAGCGATTAATTATCTCTCATCACTCTTGGGTGCGTATATCACTACGCGAATGCTGGGCATGCTCTCTTCTCGACTTTCGCCATTGAGTAAACAAACAATACAAAATCTACAACAATTTTCTACTGAAAAGTTAGATGCGTTCGCGGCGCTCGCTTCAGGTATCGTTCAAAAGAGTGAATTTGTTCGGGAGTACCTTACAAAGTACATTACCCCAGCGGGCAGTGATGCTTTATGCGTAAGCAAAATGCTGCCCTATTATCAACCTAGTTCAACCGATGTTGTACAGGGCATAACTGCGTGCACGGAAAAGTTATCCTCCAAAGATCTGGCGTTATGTTTATCCAATTTTCCTTCTGATTATCATTATTTAATGCCGGAAATAAGGAAATTAGTCTATGACCCAAATCTTCAAGAATGGATTGTCGAGATTAAAAAATTAACTGGCAAAACACATCTTTCAAAAATCGAGGCTAAACAATTAAAAGAATTTTATGGTTATCTCTGTAAACGCTTATGGACGGTAGAATTTATTTCTGGGCTCAAATATGTTACATTTGGAGTCAATATCGTCCAGGCCATTGTCCAGAGTCTACTTCAAGCCATATTTTACGTATTCCAAGGCAATATGGGGGAAAGAATATTTGGCCCTACCACTCTGTCTGTACCCATCAATCGCAAAACAGTGACATTTGATTCTCCCGCTGCCATTCAAGCGTATATTACTCAGAATCCGAATAATATTTCTGCTCTACATGCTGCATTATGTGAATTTGAAGCGCAATCAATCCCCTGGCGACGGTACTTTGATCGCGCGTTTGCCATGATTTTACCTGTCATTATAATAATGACTTTATTATCTGATAGTAACGACACAGCAGCATCTTGGGTAATTACTATGATTCTACCCATTTTTATACAGTTATTGAAAGCTACAATTCATCAGCTGCACTACCTGACGTTAATCCGTGGACGGCTTGAAATCTATACGGCTGGTGTTGATAGCTGGCTAAACAAAGTATTGTTGCTCACACCCCAAAATCCACAACTCATCGATGTCATTGAGATCACCAAAATTCAATTGATCGATGAGTGGGAAAGTGTACAATTTTCTATTCAACCCAAAACAACTAGCACACCAACTACTCATAAGCAGAAGAAGTTGCTCACCCAAAAAATGTTGGCGATTCAGTATTTATTTGATAAACATGAACTTAAGTATTTGGTCGTAAAAGAGCGGCGTGAAAATATTCCCGCACTTTATATTAATGCGGTAGATGCGTATAATGTTTTTGCCAATCGCTTTGGCTTTGAAAGCTCGACCGTTCATAAATTCTCCCTCGCTTTACAACATAAAATTCAACAAATTATTTATGCGCATGAGCTTGAATCACTATTATTGAATCCCTTAAAGAAAAAAGGCTGGATCCATGCTTATTGGCACAACGATCGTGATGGAAATTATTTGCAGTATGATATTAATGCGGGAATAAATAATCCTGCTGCTACTGAAATTTTTACCGGAGAATATACAAGCAAAACAGGGACTGGATTTGCAATACACCTTCCTGTTGCGCTTGCGTCGGAGGCACTTGAAGAATTCATCAGAAATATTCTAGAACGTTTGAATTCGTATATGCAACGACTGACTCAATCTCAACCTGTACTTCCGCAAGCAGTATCTCATTCAGCACCTGCAAGTGCTCCGACAAGATACCACGCTTTACAGCTTGCGCCTGCTGCGATTCACAACTTACCCGCCATACCGATACGCGCACAACAACAGAGTATTGAATGGCGAGTCGGTACTTACATTTATCGAAGTGATGCCGATAATGTATATATGATTCAAGGTACTGAGCACTACGCCAATCCTATTTATGTCATATGTACCTTAACCGAAGCTCAGTTTAATAGTGCTTATACATTTGAACGGGTCATGCAAGCAGTGCAAATTGCCCGCTTCGCCCGTCCAAGAGATCAAACCGGATTATTTATTACTAACCGTCAACAACTTTTAACTGTGAAAGTACTGGGTAACAATGGCCAAGGTGATGTGCGTTGTTACGCGCGGGGTTTTCTCGTAGCAGACAACAATGGTCCACATTTATATGTGATTAATGAAGTTGAACAGCATACTCATCAAGATTAGTTCTGTGGAAACAATTGGCGATAAATCCCTTTGGGCAAACTAATCCGCAAATGGCATAAGCCCTGCTCATCAATCGTCTCCTCTTTGACCGCCTTGAGCTCATAGAGCTTAGCGCGCAACTTACCCTGTGTATTTGTTAAACAAATTTCATGTTCGACGAGCAGTTCCGCCAATTTTTCAACAATCGCTTTAAGCAACAATTCTAAGCCTGCACCGGTATGCGCAGAAAGCCATACCTCGCTGGGTTGTTCTTGCTCATCGTACACACTATGCGCCGACTCATGACTCAGCAAATCAATCTTATTAAACACCTTAATATGTGGTACCTGTGCCGCATCAATTTCTGTTAATACCGCATCAACGGCATCAATATTCTGCTGCCAACGTGGATCGCTGCAATCAATCACATGTAATAACAAATCGGCTTCTTGGGTTTCTTCTAGGGTCGCTTTGAACGCGGCCACTAAGCTATGCGGTAAATGGCGTATAAAACCAACGGTATCGACTAATACCACTTCACCCAACTTGTCTAACTCAATCCGTCGTAACGTCGGATCCAAAGTAGCAAACAATTGATTAGCCACATAAACATCGGCATGAGTTAGAGCATTAAATAAGGTCGATTTTCCCGCATTGGTATAGCCCACTAATGAAATCATCGGCACCGGTTTTCGCTTACGCTTTTGACGCAATTGCGTGCGCTGCACCCGCACTTTTTCTAAACGTTCTTTGATCAAGATAATGCGATCGCGCAATAAGCGTCGATCAATTTCAATCTGCGTTTCACCGGGACCACCGCGTAAACCGATACCGCCTTTTTGGCGTTCCAAGTGGGTCCAGCTGCGCACTAATCGCGTCGATTGATATTGCAACTGCGCCAACTCAACTTGCAACTTACCCTCATGAGTACGAGCACGCTGCGCAAAAATATCCAAAATAAGTTGTGTTCGATCGAGTACCGGAACGCCTAAAGATTTTTCCAAATTGCGTTGCTGATTAGGCGTTAAACTATGATTAAACAACACGGCATCCGCCTGATGTAACTCCACCACCTGCTTAATTTCCTCGACTTTGCCAGTACCGGCAAACAAGCGGGCATCAGGAAGTTTGCGACTGCCGATCACTTGAGCAATGGGAATCGCTTGTGCCGCCGTCACAAGACTGAGGCATTCCGTTAAATCATCTTGCGCGTCAGCGTGAGTACCAGATTGCGGAAAATTAATATGTACAACGACAAATTTAGGTAATTGCTCGTGCGTGTCATGCATTAGAATAGTTCTCGCAAAATTAAAAAGGCGACCAACCGGTCGCCCCTACAGATATTTTTAACAAAATAATTACAGACGATCACTGTCATCCAGTTCGCTACTGTATCTGCTGTCATAATCTTCATCGTCACCGAGACTCGACATTTTCATATTTTGCGCAGGTACAATCGTAGAAATGGCGTGTTTATAAACCATTTGAATAACACCGCTTTTTAGCAAGACTACGTATTGATCAAACGAATCGACCATGCCTTGTAATTTGATACCATTCACTAAATAAATAGCGACTTGCGTGCCATCTTTTCTTAACACGTTCAAAAAGCGATCTTGTAAGTTTTCTCCTTTTTGAGCTGTTCCTTTAACTGACATAAATGTCTCCTCTGTAATAATTCTTTTCCTTAAACTAGGAATTGATCCCGGAGATTCTAGCATAGACATTTTCAGAACCAAAGAGGGTAAGCCATAAAATTCAAAAAATAATGAATGTGGTTAAATCATTACCAGGTAGATGGATCTGTAAATTGGGCCAACTCCGTAACCAAGTTAACTGCCGTTTTGCCAATTGCCGGGTCGCCGCAATTCCTTTTTCCACTAATTCAGCATAACCATATCCCCCTTCGAGATGTTCCCATACTTGTCGATAACCGACGGCACGCATGGACGGTAAATTTAGACTTAAATCACCACGCTGCTTTAATTCAGCCACTTCTTCGATCAATCCCTGTTGCAACATCGCGTTGAAACGTGCCGCAATTCGTTGATGTAAGATCACCCGGTCGTTCGGAATAATTCCCACGTTAATAAAATCATACGGTAAAATAGCTGCTTTTTGTTGTTGTAATATCGAAATCGCCTGACCCGTGATCCGATACACTTCAATAGCACGTTGAATACGTTGCGTATCGGTCGTTTTAATTTTCGCCGCGGCGACCGGATCGATTGCTTGCAACGCTTTATGCATTGTTTCGACCCCCTCTCTGTACAATTCTTGTTCTAATTGAAGACGGATCGCCGGATCCGCAACCGGCAAATCGGCTAAACCATTTTGCAAAGCCTTAAAATACAGCATCGTGCCACCCACTAATAAAGGTGTTCGTTTTTTCGCTAAACTCGCTTCAATAAGCCCTTGGGCATCGCGACTAAAATCCGCTGCTGAATAATGCTGCACCGGATCGCGAATATCAATTAGGGCATGGGGAAATTCTTTTAACGTAGCAACATCGGGTTTCGCCGTACCAATATCCATACCGCGATACACCATCGCCGAATCCACACTAATAATGTCGCACGGATATTTCGCCGCCCACTCGAGCGCGAGCGCAGTTTTTCCTGAAGCGGTCGGACCCATTAGGCAGAGAATTTTTGGCTTGGTGTTCATGTAGGTTAACTTAACCTAGCGAGTTCTTTTTGGCAATAGGCATTGATTTAGGAGGACGATCGGCAGGTCGCCCCTTAGGACTTTAGATCCTGTTTCGTAGAGTAACCTCCTTCTCTTTTCATTTTTGTTCACTAAGAGCGGACGGTATCTTAAGCCCCGTTTTTCAACGATGACCTTGCCACTTATCTATTCGATAAGGGCGTTACAGTCAGCGTCGTTAATCCTGCTAAAACTCAATTAGGACTTACGCAAAAAGATGCGAGGTGGAAATAAGCGAAAATACCGGAATGTATATATACATACATGAGGATTTTGATCGAGTTTGCTACAAAGCGGATTGCTTTTTGCGTAAGTCCTAAATATGTTAAAGTATTCGTAAGTGCTTTCGAGATATAGTTATGACAATCATAAATTTAGTAGATACATTGTCGACCATTAAGACATTTGAAGACTTTGAAAAAGTTAAACAAGATATTAGTTTGTGGGAAACGATGGCTAATGAAATTATTCTGCATCATAAGTTATCGATAGAAACACTACAGCTTTGTGAGGAAGGCACTAACATTGTGTTTTATTATGGTGATAATTTAATCATCAAAATATTTCCACCCTTTCATTTTGATCAATTTAATAGCGAACGCTTAGTACTAAAGCATTTGCAAGAAAAACTATCAGCACCAACACCTGAACTGAAATATCAAGGCGAAGTGGCAGGGTGGCCATATTTAATCATGACTCGTCTGCATGGAACGATATTAGAAGGTCGTTGGGAGAAGCTAACTCACGATAATAAGTTAATTATTATTCAAGAACTAGGGCAATTAATACGTGAGGTACACGAGCTACCTATATCAGATTTAAATATCGACTGTAGTTGGCAGGATTTTATTAATAAACAAATTATAAATTGTGCTGCTCAGCATGAAAACATGCGGTTGGCAAAAATATTATTGCCAGAAATTCCTGCGTACATTGAAGCCGCAAAGAATACTTTATACACCAACACTCCTGTCCTTCTAACTGGTGAATATACACCGATGAATTTTTTAGTTACACAAACGGATGGCAGGTGGCATATTAGTGGTTTATTTGATTTTGGCGATGCCATGCTTGGATTAGCACAATATGATTTATTAGGGCCAGGCGCCTTTTTAATTCAAGGCGATAAAGAATTAATGAAGGCTTTTCTTATGGCGTATGGTTATAAATCAAATGAGCTAACCGCAACACTAAGTCAACACCTTACCGCATTAGATTTATTACATCAATACAGTGATTTAGATAAACAAATTCGAATTAATAATTGGCAAAGTAAAGTCAACGGTTTAAAAGATTTAGAAAATCTATTGTGGGGTTTTAATTAGTGGCAATATCCATAGATTAAGACTTAAGGGGTCGACTTAAGGGGTCAAATCTTGACAATATACATTTACTCAAGCAGGGTAACCTCGTATGTCAAAGCCCCCTCGTTAGAACCCATCGTGCCAAATTAAGGCAATAGGCTTGTACATTGCGGGGGTTAAATGACACACAATCCACACAAAAAG
>SHZH01000041.1 GCA_009692385.1 Gammaproteobacteria bacterium
TGCAATCGCATCATCAATAAATTTACGCCCATCTGTGGCGACACCCGGAAACGCAAAAAATAAATCACCGGGGTTAACCGCTTTGCTGCTTAACGCCAAACCCGTAATATCTAGATCATGATCAACCGGAATCGTGAAAATATTATTGAGCAATTTCGAAAGTTTCATATTGCTATTCTCAACCTAATTCTTCTGCCGCAGGCTTCTGCTGTTCACCAGTTTGTGCGCCCCCGTTCAAATGATCGGGAGGAATATTTAAAATGCGTAATGATTCACTCATAATTTTTGAAAAAATGGGACCGGCCGTATAACCCGCATCAGAAGTTTGTGCTTTCGGTTTAGGATCATGTAAAAATACCACGACCACTAATTGCGGATTAGTCGCTGGCGCAATTCCGACAAACACCACATTTTTATGTTTCTTATCATAACCTTTAGGACCGACGACAAACGATGTTCCAGTTTTTCCGGAGATCCAATATCCTGGCACGCGTGCCCACGGCGCCGTACCACCCGGCTCAACTACGGTTTCCAACATCTTAATAGTTTCATGTGTCGTTTTCGGATCAATCATTTGTTCACCTTGCGGCGGTGTAGTAACTTTTAAAAAAGTAGGCGGTACCGAAATGCCCTCATTCGCTAATGTTGAATAAATATGAGCTAATTGCAGTGTTGTCACCGATAGTCCGTAACCAAATGAAAGGGTCGCCAACGCAAACGGCGCCCATTTTTCACGATAAGGCAGTACGCCTACCACCTCGCCCGGAAATCCACTTCCAGTACTTTGACCCAAGCCTAATTTATTTAATAAATTCCATAAATTTTCCGGTGGTAAGCTCAAAATGATTTTACTGACACCGACGTTACTCGAAAATTTTAATACGTCCGTAACTGTCATCTCACCTTTATTACTGTGATCGTGAACCATATTTTTACCAATCATGTACCAACCGGGTGAGGTATTGATCATAGTGTTTGGCTTATATTTACCACTTTCTAATGCAGTTATGATTGAAAAAGTTTTTATCGTTGAACCCGGTTCAAACGTATCAGTCACCGCGCGATTACGATACGCTTCACTCTGGCCTTTCGGCCGGTTGTTCGGATTAAAACCGGGTTGACTTACCATCGCTAAAATTTCACCGGTATGCACATCCATCACGACAGCGGATCCGGATTTTGCATTATATTTCGTGATCCCAGCGGCTAAAGCACGATACGCGGAATATTGAATGCGTCGGTCGATACTGAGCGCAATATTTTCACCCGCTTTGGGTTCACGCAGTTCATTGACTTCCGCAACGACATAACCCATACGATCTTTTATGACGCGACGTTGACCGGCAACACCCTGCAATGTCTTTTCGTCTGCTAATTCCAAACCTTCTTGACCATGATCATCCACATTGGTTAAGCCCACCACATGCGCGGTGACTTCACCTTCGGGATAATAGCGACGGTACTCACGTTTAAGGAAAATACCGGGGATATTGAGTGCTTTAACTTCGGCCGCTTGCAGTGGCGTTAATTGACGTTGTAGGTAAATAAATTCTTTGTGTTTTTGTTGTAAACGACTGTTTAAGGTTTTTTGTGGCAATGCAATGATCCGCGCTAATTTAGCAAGTGTTGCGGCATCCACATCGGTGACCGTTTGTGGATCAGCCCACACGGCATCAACTGGAGTACTAATCGCTAAAGGATTGCCGTAGCGATCGGTGATCATGCCGCGATAAGCTTGCGTGCTCACAACCCGCACCATCCGTGCATTACCCTGCTGCATCAAAAACCCACGATTGATCACCATCAAATCAAGCATGCGCCAAAGGAGCGCGAGCGCTGCGACAGCTAGAAAAATTAAAACAAAACGATAACGCCAAATATTAACCTTGGAATTGACTTTTGACTTAGATCCAAATTTCGCTGGAAATTTCACCCGCGCACCATGACCACCGCATTTGAACTAGGAAGTTGCATGTTCAGATCCGTCGTTGCGATCCGTTCAATCCGCGCTTGCATTGACCAGGCACTTTGCTCGAGTAGTAATTTATCGCCCTCTACTTTAAGCATGCCTTCTTGAGCGGTGATCATTTGTGATTGTACCGATAAGCGACGATTGATATCTTTGACATAAACCACCGCGATGCATGATAAAAATACGGCCAAACCTAAAAAAATGACCCGCACTGGGCTACCTGCGAGTAAGCCACCTAAGACATTACTCCCTAAAATATTTCCGTATGCCATGTCTGCTTGATCGATAGTTCGGGTATTCATGCAATTTTCTCCGCAATTCTTAAAGTGGCACTGCGACTACGAGGATTAGTCGCAATTTCAGTATCACTTGATTTAATGGCTTTGCCCACACGGCGCAGCTTGCTATTTAAATATTCTTTGGTCAATTGTTCTTTCGTCATCGGTAAAAATCGAAGTGCTTCAGGTAAACTCGCTTCACGCTGAATAAATTTTTTTACAATCCGATCTTCTAGCGAATGAAAACTAATTACTGCTAAACGGCCGCCGATCGTTAATACTTTTAATGCGCCTGCTAAGCAATCGGGCAATTCATGTAATTCGCGATTCACAAAAATCCGAATCGCTTGAAAACAGCGAGTTGCCGGATGATGATGTTTTTCCCATCGCGGATGCGCTGTTTTAATGATCTCCGCCAACTGCGTCGTGCTTGTGAGATCTTGTTTATTACGTGCCTCAACAATGGCGCGCGCGATCCGCTTAGCGTAGCGCTCCTCACCATATTCATGAAAGACATCAGCAATCTCTTGTTCTTTTGCAAACATCAACCAACTCGCAGCCGTCATTGTTTGTGTCGTATCCATCCGCATATCCAAGGGTCCATCCTGTTGAAAACTAAAACCTCGTGCGCCTTCGTCTAGCTGTGGTGACGACACACCTAAATCTAATAACAGACCATCCACTTGACCCACAATATTTTCTTGTCTAGCTATTTTTTCAATCGCGCTAAACGGCGCATGAATAATACTAAAGCGCGCATCAGTAAAATTTTGCCGTGCATACTGCACCGCTGTTAAATCACGATCAATCGCAATAAGTCGACCCTCGGCACCTAAATTTTCTAAAATCAATTTACTATGCCCACCACGACCAAACGTACCGTCGATATAAATACCATCTGGCTTGATCGCTAACGCTGTTATCGCTTCGTGTAATAAAACTGTTTTATGCTCGGGATCCTTCATAACGAAAAACTTTCTAATTCAGCGGGCAAATCACCACTGATTTCCAACGGCTCAGCAAGCCATTTTTCACGACACGCTAACCAATGTTTCTCACCCCAAATTTCAAAACGATTGCCCTGGCCTAATAACATTACTTTTTTATCCAGCAAGGCATGATCACGTAACACCGCCGGTAATAAAATTCGGCCATTCGTATCTAATTCTAATTCGGTCGCATGACCGACTAACAAACGTTGGATCCGCCGTGCGGCTGCATTAAAACTAGGAAACTCCGCAATTTTATTTTCGATCACTTGCCATTGGGCAAACGGATATAACAATAAACAGCGTTGTTCTGGATCAATTGTTACAATCAGATTGCCGCTGCATTTCAACGCGTCACGATACTTAGTCGGCAACGCCATCCGACCCTTAGGATCTAAATTTAAAGAACTCAACCCGCGAAACATGACCCACCACTATTATTGATATTCGGTTTATATGATCATAAACAATACCACAAAAATCCACTTTTCTCCACTTCATTACACTATAGGCGATAATTTTGTAATTTGGCAAACGCAAATGGCCGAGAATCGAAGTTTAAAAAAGAGCCCTAAAAAAAATTTAAAAAAAAACTTGCTTATACCTAATTTATACTCCATAATCACTTCATGGGTATAAATACGGTATGAGGATATAAAATGTTAACTGAAGGTCAACACCGAACTCTACAGATCATAAAGGACTATGTGATAGCAAATGGATTTGCGCCCACTATCTCTGAGATCTTAGACCTCATGCGAGTGAAGTCACGCAGCTTGGTACAACGCAATCTACAGTGTCTGGCAAATGATGGCAGCATTCGCCTCATTCCAAATCGACGTCGCAATATCGAGTTAGTTGAAGAAGTGCAGTTATGCTTACCGCTGATCGGTCGTATTGCCGCTGGCCAACCGATCGAGGCTATCGCTAATCCCGAGATGATTAATATACCGGCACTTTTATTAGGCGCCGATCGCTATTTACTCGAGGTCAAAGGTGACTCGATGATCGGCGACAATATTTGTAGCGGTGACTTAGTGATGTGTAAACACAGTGATACTGCACATGCCGGTGAGATTGCCGTAGTATTAGTGGATGATGAGTCAGCCACACTCAAACGAGTTCAGCACAATAAGAAAAACGGCATTATTACCTTGATCCCATCGAATCCAGCGTTAGAGCCACAAGATTATGAAGCTCACCGCATCAAGATCCAGGGTATTTACATTGGTTTATTACGTTTAGAGAAATAGTTCTGCGTCGCCAAGGCTATGCAGAATACCAATTAAATCCTGCGAAGCTTTAGCGAAGCAGGAAGGAGAAACTTATGAATACAGCTCTCAATTATATAAAAAATATCCATGACGATATGATCACCTCGATGCTATCGCAACGCGCTAAGAAAAAACCCATGGCGACACGGTTACATGTTCTACCGATTTTACAGCCCAAGTGATCCGATCCTTACGCGGGGAAGGACTGATATCTCCAAAACCAACCAACCCCGCACTTTTTCTAACACGGCGTGTTTTCTTCTGTTCGCATTCTACCTAAGCGATTAATAACAATCTTCCAACCCACACCATCCAAACAATAGGTAAACGAACCATTTTGATTTTGATTCAAATCATGGGCAGCAAAACGCCAAGCAATTGGGGTGTTTTTCGCGCCACGCGCACCTACCTTGAGTGTACCCTGTTGCACCGCCGGGAAAATTCGTAATACTTTTTTTTCAGCATCTGGTTTGCTTTTATTATACAAACCAACAAATACTATCTTCTCTTGCACCCAATCATTCATACACGTTTTATGATCTAGGGTCGGACAAATTGACACAAAGGTATTTTCATTCGCTGCGGCTTGCTGCGCAAATTGGATCATTGAAGTAAAAGTTTGTTGCGCATTAGTGCTATGTTGTTGCTGCAAAAACTGTTTTCCAAAGGGAATAGCGATAGCCGTTAAAATGGCTACGATGCTGACGACGACTAATAGTTCAATTAATGTAAAGCCTGATTTTTTCATATATAATAACTATATGATTAAAATACTCTTAGCTCAACTCAATTTTGCAACCGGCGACATTACCGCAAATGCGGATAAGATCATCGCTGTCGTTGAGAAGGCACAACAACACCATGCTGATATGATTGTGTTTCCGGAATTGGCATTAACTGGTTATACCCCTGAAGATTTATTATTGCGTTCCGACTTTCAAGACTCTGTTAAAACAGCACTGAGAAAAATTCAAACCTGTTGTAAAGATATTTATTGTATTTTAGGCACACCGCGTTTTGAAGATGACCATATTTATAACTCAGCCATCGTTATGCATCATAGCCAGCAAATGGCTCATTATGACAAGCAGGAGCTGCCTAATTATGGCGTATTTGACGAACCACGTTATTTTACAGCCGGCACGCAGCCGTTAGTGGTTACGATCAAAAATCGCCGCTTTGCGATTATTATTTGTGAGGATTTATGGAGTGCACGTGCTAGCCACCAAGCAAAAGCGGAAGGCGCTGAATTTATTATCTGCTTAAATGCCTCACCTTTTCATTATGATAAGTTACAGCAACGCCATGACGTGATCGCACAGCGACAAAGCGAAATTAGCGTGCCGATTTTCTATGTTAATCTAGTCGGTGCTCAAGATGAGTTTGTCTTTGATGGCGGTTCGTTTGTCGTCAATGCGCAAGGTGAGCATCTTGCCCAAGCAAAATTTTTTGAAGAGGATCTGTTAAGAATTGAAATCGATGAGCAGAATAATATTATCAGTGATGGGTTTGTAGGGGCGACCCGCCGGTCGCCCTCCTCAATCCAAAATAAAAGAGCGACACGCCGGTCGCCCCTACTCGTATACAAAGCACTGGTGCTTGCCGTACGCGACTATATCGGAAAAAATAATATCGCTCGCGTATTGCTTGGCTTATCCGGTGGTATTGATTCGGCTTTAGTGCTTGCCATTGCCGTCGATGCACTCGGTGCAGCAAGTGTGCGCGCTATTTTAATGCCCTCACGTTATACCTCACCACACAGTATTGAAGATGCGGAATTAGAAGCCCAAGCACTGAATGTTGATTATTCGATTTTATCAATCGAACCTGCTTACACCGCATTTATGCAAACTTTAGCACCGGAATTCATCGGCTTAAAAACAGATCTCACCGAAGAAAATTTACAAGCCCGTTGTCGTGGAACGTTACTGATGGCACTCGCTAATAAAACCAATGCCTTAGTGCTCACGACTGGCAATAAGACCGAAATGGCGGTTGGTTATGCCACCTTGTACGGTGATATGGCCGGTGGTTTTGACGTATTAAAAGATGTACCGAAAATGTTGGTATATGAACTCGCAACCTATCGCAATAAAATTTCTGCTGTGATCCCAGAACGCGTGATCACGCGCGCACCGACTGCCGAATTAGCGCCTGATCAAACAGATCAAGATACCTTACCGCCCTATCCTATCTTAGATGAAATTTTAGAACGTTATGTCGAGCACGATCAAACTGCGGCAGAAATTATCGCTGCAGGATTTTCTGCTGAGGTAGTACATAACGTGATCCAATTAGTCAAACGTGCGGAATACAAACGCCGTCAGGCCGCGCCGGGGCCCCGTGTTACTCCGCGTGGACTCAGTAGAGATCGAAGATATCCGATCACATCGGGGTTTTAGATTTATAATCTCCCTCGCTGCTACGCAGCGTCCCTTCTCAATACTCAATATCTTCCAATAATACATGCAACTGGGCTAAGGCCGATCCGGTTGGCCGTGGTAATTTATTAAAAATAATCGAAATAATCGTACCATCAGGACGCTTGACGATCATCGCGCGCGTTCCAGCAAAACTACCATGCGCGATCCACAACAAACCGTCTTGCGTGCCATACATCCACCAGCCACTGGAATAAAAATAAATTTTTCGATTTTTTTTGTTGGCCGGATATTCCACGCCTTTAGGTTCATTCTCAATAAAAGCTAATTGCTGTTTATTTAATATTTTAGGTAACCCATAGGCAAATTTTACGAGATCGATTGGTGACGCTAGCCAACCTCCTGCGGCATACGCTTTTTCTAGCACGCGCGATGTCCCATAAGGTAAACCATTATCCACATCATCTGCATAATAATGTACTTCATTGGCAAACGTCTCTTGGGTTGAACCTAAACGCATATCCGTAATACCGAGCGGATTTAATACATGGCTCAACACGTATTGCTCATACGCCGCTGGCGTATAGGGCAGATGATTGATTTTAGAGATCAATAACCCTAAATAACAAAAACTAATATTGGCGTACGCAAAATGTGAGCCAGGGCTATACACCATCGGAATACCCATCATGAATCGCGCCGCTTCATAACAGGACATGGGTGCAACTAAATCGTATTTATGTTCCCAGAAAGAAGGTAATGGACCAAAAATGGCATCATATCCCATTGAGTGTGAATTACCCCAACCGGTGCTCATCAATAATAAATCGCGCACCGTCAGTTTTTGGATGAGCTTATTTGCTTTCATTTTGGGTAAGGGTTGAATGTCATTTAACACATCAAGCACTTTATCGTCGTAATGTAACTTACCTTGTTGAATTAATTGCAATACCGCCGTGGCGGTAATAATTTTTGACACGCTCGCGATCCGAAATAAATTAGTCGCTTGCACCGGTATTTTTTTATCTTTATCTGCCCAACCATAACCTTGGGTATAGACTAATTTTCCCTGTTGCATCACAGCAACGGCTGCGCCGGGAATTTGATAACGCCGCATGTAGCGTTTGATATCGCGATCGAAGTTAACAAAATTAGCTGGCGTGGCTGAGGTTGTTTCGGGTACTGAATGACGCACGACCGCGTTTACTGGTGCACTAAAAATTAACAATAGCGTTGCAATAACGATTAAGAAGTTTTTAAACATTATTTAGATTTCAACTTATTAGGATAATTTTCGGCAATAATTTCACGTGTCGCAGCCGCATCTTTGGGTAAATTTAACTGTAAATAACAATTATACATCACCACTAACGCATCGGGCACCGAAGGTGTTTCTTGGAATTTAAAAACCACTTCACGCGCTCGATTTAAAGAAGCAATATAGGCCTTACGTTTATAATAATATTGTGCGGTACGTAGATCATTACGCGCAATGGCATTGCGAATAAAGATCATGTGCTGACGTGCATCGGGCGCATACACGCTATTTGGAAATTGCGCTAAAAAGTCATTAAAGAAACCATACGCCGCTTTAGGCTGGGTTAAGTCACGCTCGGCTAGATCGGCCGGGAAATAATTTTCTAAGAAGGTGCGCGCTTCGGCATAACTACTCAAGGCTTGCATATAAGAAGCGTAATCGACATTTTCACCTTGGGGATAAAGATGGATATAACGCTGCGCCGCCGAAAAAGCCGACGGAAAATCGTCATTCATATAATACGCATAAATAATGATTAATTGCTCAGAGCGTGCGTCCGGACCATAAGAGAATTGTGCTTCTTGCGCTTCAAAATAAGCAATCGCATCCGCATAATCGCGCTTTTGTAAGGCTTTGTTACCACCTTGATAAAGTTCGGTTTCACTCATGTGCTTGAAACGCTCTTCTTGGCTAGTACACGCGCCCAATAAAATTAAGCTGCTGGCAAACAATACTAAGACTAAGCATTTACTAATGAATTTCATGCGGATCCTTTGTAGGCAAATAGGGACATTAGTATACCGGAAAATGTGCTTAAGCCAAACCCTTCCTTCAGACTCCATTTTCATATTGGAGAAGGCTATTATTTGCTGTGTACTTAAACCCAGCGTACAATTCTCCCATGCCTATTACCTTCGATGGAAAATTAGTGATCGCAATTTCTTCTCGTGCCTTATTTGACATGAGCGAAAGCCATCATGTTTATGAGACACAAGGTGTCGAAACGTATGCTAAATATCAAATTGCTCATGAAAATGAGATCTTAAAAAAAGGCGTCGCCTTTCATCTGGTACAAAAATTACTCCGCATCAATAAAACGCAAGATAACGAATTAGTCGAAGTCATTTTACTCTCGCGTAATAGCGCTGATACCGGATTACGCGTATTTAATAGCATTAAACATTATGGATTAAATATCACACGTGCTGCATTTTCCAGCGGCGATAGTCCCTATGCTTATGTTTCTGCATTTGGCTCCCATCTGTTTTTATCAACCCATCCCGAAGATGTGTGCAAAGCCTTAGAAGCCGGTTATGCCGCGGCGACCATTTCACCACAAGGTACGCAAAATAATGATACACATGAATTACGGATCGCCTTCGATGGTGACGCCGTGATTTTTTCAGATGAATCAGAACGTATTTTTCAAGAACAAGGTCTCGCCGCGTTTGCCGCCAATGAGGCCGCTAAAGCGGAGCAACCCCTTGAAGGTGGCCCATTCAAAGCATTTTTACAAGCTTTACAAGTGATCCAACGTAGCTTTCCTGAAAAAGAATGTCCCATCCGCACCGCCCTCGTTACGGCGCGTTCTGCCCCTTCTCATGAACGTGTGATCAAAACCCTACGCCATTGGAACATTCGCATTGATGAGGCCCTTTTCTTAGGTGGCCTAGCTAAGGGCGAATTCCTCAAAGCTTTTAAAGCCGACTTCTTCTTTGATGATCAAAAAGGACACTGCAACTCTGCCGCCGAGCAAATGGTGGCAACAGGGCATGTGCCCCATGGCATAACGAATAAACAATAAAGATTATAGGCCTTACGCAAAAAGCAATCTGCTTTGTTGCAAACTCGCTCAAAATCCTCATGTATGTATATATACATTCCGGTATTTTCACTCATTTTCGCCTCGCATCTCATCTTTTTGCGTAAGTCCTAAATTATAAAGATTATTGTAGTTGACACCTATAGCGTACTTATGTAACATTACAAAATATCAATCAATCGCTGGAATGTTCAATGTTAAAAAAATTACTTCTATACGCCTTACTCGCTACAGTTATAGTTTTAAATACCTGCATCACCGCGATCGCAGATCCGGCTAAAGCCGTCACCGTTGGCATTGTCGTTCCGGTACAAATCGATGCGATGACGCAGATCACGGATGCTTTTAAAACAACCCTAACTACACTTTATCCCGGCAAGATAACTTATATAGTATTGAATGCACAAGGTGACAGCAACTTACAACGTTCCATGTTTTTACAACTAAAAGCTAAACAAGTTAATGTGGTGGTACCGATTGGTACCATGGCAACGCAAATGGCGATGTCAGTCAATCAATCACAATCTATCGTTGCACTAGCTGCCGAAATAAAAGAAGCTGACCGCGCAAAAATGAAAAAGCAAAATATGACTAATGTCTTAGATGAAGTATCCGTGACAAAGCAATTAGAGTTTATTCATGCAGCGATGCCACAATTACATCATCTCACTTTAGTGTATAGTACCGACGATTCTATTTTCCCCCAAGCAAAAGAAGCGGCAATTGCGGGCAAAAAAATGGGGATTAGTATTCAACCTATCATGATGCAAGAAATGCCTGACCTCTATGCGTTAAGTAAGCATATCGATAAAAATAGCCAAGCGATCTTTATTTTAAAAGATGGCAAGATTGTTGCGGGAATTAGCATCCTGATCCAACAAGCACAAAAACGCGGTATTCCTGTGATTGCGTCAGATGATGGCTCAGTGGCGAGTGGTGCCGCATTTGCAGTCGGTCTCAGTGAAACACAAATTGGTGTCGATGGCGCAAGCTTGGCAGTACAAGTGCTGAATGGTACTGCACCGAAAAACATTCCAATTAAAATCATGAGCAATTATTCGTTGTTTATCAATCTACCTGCCGCAAAAAAACAACATCTTGATGTTGCAGCGTTAGAAACAGCAGCGAAAAAATTTGGTTATCCGGTGGTTGTAGAAAAATAATATGTTAATCCAAACACTTTTAGACGCTCTTCAACAAGCCGTATTATTTATACCGCTTACTTTAGGGATCTATCTCACGTATCGTATTTTAGCCATTACAGATCTAACACCCGATGGTACGTTTATTTTGGGAGCAGCCATTTTTGCACATTGTTTAGCAACCGGGCACAGCCAAGTATTTAGCGTTATTTTTGCTTTACTCGGTGGTGCTGTTGCCGGTATCGCCGTGTGTTTATTGCAACGCTATGCCAAAATAAATTCTCTCCTTGCGAGTATCTTAGCGGTGTTCATGCTCACCAGTATTAACTTTGGGGTGATGGGTACGCCTAATATTAATTTGCTCAGCTACAACACGTATTTAAACAATTTACAAAGTAGCAATATTACCCATTTTAATATTTTCTTGATCAGCATGGCTCTTGTACTTACGGCTGGAATATTTTTACTGATCAATTCACGCTTCGGTTTACGCTTACGGGCATTCGGTGCTAATAAAACTTTGTTAGCTAAATTAGGCAAATATCCCACGATTTATTTGGCGTTCGGCCTAGCCTTGAGTAATATGCTCGCCGCACTCTGCGGCGTGTTTACCGCGCAAGTGAACGGCTATTCTGATATCCATATGGGTATGGGTATGGCTCTAACGGGTATCGGTGCTGTGGTCATCGGTTGCAAATTGACAAGCTCACTCTTTTTACGTAACCCACATTTTAGTTTGATCAGTGATCTCATTGGCTGCTTCGTCGGCACTTATATTTACTTCTTGATCGTCAATGTCTTTTTACTAATCGGTTTAAATCCAATTTATCTCAAATTATTTTTAGGCTTAATTTTAGTCTTATTCTTAGCCTCAGCTAGTTACTCGAAAAAGAATTATCAAAAGGTCTTGTTTCATGATTAAAGCATCCAATATTAGCTTTACGTTGCCATCCGGTACGACCTTAATTAACGATGTGTCGTTTGAAATCGCGGCACATGATTTTGTGATCTTACTCGGCAGCAATGGTTCAGGTAAAAGCACAATTATAAAAATGCTCAATCGCCAATATGTTCCAACATCTGGTAAAATACTATTAGACAATCAAGATCTGGGATCGATCTCACATCAACAGTTTTCAGAAGACGTCATTACCCTCACCCAATTTGTACGTGACAGCTTATTTTTTGATTTAACGATTGCTGAAAACGCCATATTAATCGAAGGATCGTATTATAAAAATCACAAACAGCGTTTTAATAAAAAACAGTTTTTAGATGCTTTAAAAGAATATTTAGCTAACTTTAACACTAAATTAGCGACGAGTTTAAATACCCCGCTATTTAATCTTTCCGGTGGTGAACAGCAAATTCTCGCTTTTGCACTGTACTTGCGTCACCAACCCAAACTATTATTACTCGATGAACACACGAGCGCCCTCGATCCAAAAATGGGCCAAACCATTATGAATTTCACTGCAAAAATTATTCACGAAAAAAAACTCACCTGCATCATGACGACACATAATCTTGATCACGCACTAAATTATGGAAATCGCTTAATCGCCCTTAATAACGGTCAGATCGTGTTTAGCAGTGATACTGAAAAAAAGGAAACTATTACTAAAGAAATTTTATTGGAAAAATGTTATTAGTTCCACTATTTACGCTGTACATTCTTAGTAATAAAGTACGCGCCAATTACAGCCACTACGCCACCGATTAAAGCTAGATCAGCAGGCATTTCGCCCGGCGCTGTAATATTCGCTTACATAACGAATAGCGACGAACGCCGTTCCGTATAAAATTACTGAGATGAATAAGGCAGTTTGTGCGCGAGCACTAGTGATTGGGGTCAACGGTTATCTTCTGTCATTAAACCCACTTGAGGAACACCGGCTTTTTGTAACAATACCATCGCTTGCACCACGCGGCCATATGCCACATCCCGATCACCCTTCACCAACACTTGACGCTCTTGGCCTTGACGTTGCGCGAGTTGCAATTCAGCTGCAACTCGAATTGATAAGGCTTGCGAACTCAATACTTGTTCTGGATTGCTATTCGTATTAATGTAATATAAACCCTTCGCATCCACGGTCACAATGATCGGCGGTTGCGGTTTTGCGACTAAGGTTTCAGCTTTCGCAGCCGGTAAATTGACTTTCACACCTTGCGTTAATAACGGCGTGGTGATCATAAAAATCACTAACAAAACCAGCATCACATCGATGTAAGGCACGATATTGATTTCGGCAAGGGCACGTTTATGACGACGTTGACGACGCATGCTTATGCTCCTGCTCCATAGAGTTCATGGCTTAAGACGCGCAAAAGATCTTCTTGAAAACCATCAATACGATTTAAAATTAAATCGGCACGAGTCGAGAAACGATTATAACTGATGACGGAGGGGATCGCCGCAAATAAACCCATCGCCGTTGCAATCAAGGCTTCAGAAATACCGGGTGCCACCATGGCAATTGTTGCTTGTTGCACTGTACCTAAAGCACTAAATGCAGTCATGATACCCCAGACCGTACCAAACAAACCAATGTATGGCCCTGTAGATCCGACGGTCGCTAAAAAAGATAAATTAGTGTTGAGATCTTCTTCCACACGTAATTGTGCCGAGCTCATCGCCCGTTGCACGCTGTGTAAAATATTTTCTTCGGTCGCGACACCATTTTCTTGCATGCGAATAAATTCTTTGTAACCTGCAATAAAAACTGTTTCGATGCCTACTTTATTTTTTTGTTGTAACAAATTATGGTAGAACTGACGAATATCAATGCCTGACCAAAATGTTTTTTCAAAGTTACGTAATCTTTTATTTACACTTTTTAATAAAGTTGATTTTTGGAAAATAAAGGTCCAGGAAAAAATGGACGCCAATAATAAAATAAACATCACGATTTGCACTACCGCGCCGGCATTGGTAAAAAATGATAATAATGATTGATCGCTATTCACGTTTAAACTCCTATTTGTCAAAAATATTAATAATCCCACTTCTTTGGCGCTACGCGCCAAATTCACTCCCCTTGTTAGGGGAGGTCCGGATCCCTCCTAACAAGGAGGGTCGCTGCCAAGCAGCGGGGAGATTATATAATAAAGAAAAACCCTTAGGCTTTCTCATTAATCTCCGGTATCGGCAACCCAAAATGCTGGTACGCCAACTTCGTGGCGATCCTGCCCCGTGGGGTGCGCATTAAAAACCCCTGCTGTAATAAATACGG
>SHZH01000042.1 GCA_009692385.1 Gammaproteobacteria bacterium
ATAATATCGACCTGCGCTTTCGCCCCCATCAGTTTAGCCGTATCCAGCTCAGCACTGGCAAAGCAGTCACATTCTCCCGTATAGGAGTCGGAGAGCATTTCGACGGCGGTAAATTTAGTGAGAATAACTTCGTTGCTACCAAAGGCGGGCGAGCTTATTTTTAAAAAACGGTTTTGACTTGAATACATGAGAGATCCTCTTTAATAAATGTATTGGCAAATGCATTAATGCAATGCAATATAATTTATTTATAGGAATGATTGTATCATGCTTTTTTGAATAACCAAGCGCTTCACAAACCATAATAGGCTAATAGCACACTTTGTTGTGGGGCGCGACCGCGAAAATCGTGATAGATCGCTAAAGGATGGCGTGAGCCGCCTTGGGCTAAGATAGTATTCTTAAATTTTTCACCAAGTTCACGATTGAAAATATCGGTCTCTTTAAACGCAGCAAAGGCATCACGAGCCAAGACTTCTGCCCATAGATAACTGTAATAGCCTGCACCGTAGCCACCACCAAAAATATGAGTAAAGCTGTGTTGAAAGCGATTATTAACCGGTAGTGTGATCACCGCAACGTGTTGCCGAACGCGATCTAATAATTGTTGGATCGATTCACTGCTAATATTTTCAGTCTGTTGGTATAAAAGCATATCGAACAAACCAAATTCTAATTGGCGAATTAAATGCAGTGCGGCGTGAAAGTTTTTAGCCGCAATCAGCCGCGTAATTTTTTCGTCGGACAATGGCTGTTTGGTTTGGTAATGAGATGATAATATTTTTAACGCTGCAGCATCCCAGCACCATCCCTCGAAAAATTGACTGGGTAACTCTACTGCATCCCACGGCACGCCATTTATTCCGGAAATATCAAGATATTCCATTTGTGTTAATAAATGTTGTAAGCAATGCCCCATCTCGTGAAATAGTGTCACCACATCGTCATGCGTGAGTAACGCTGGCTGCTCTGCCGTACTAGGAGCAAAATTACAGGTAAGAAAAGCAATGGGTAATTGTATCGTATGATCCGCTAAACGACGACGTGTAATGCACTCATCCATCCAGGCTCCAGAACGTTTTTCAGGACGCACAAATAAATCAAGGTAGACACCGCCAATAATTTTATTATCTTCAACGAGTTCATAAAAACGAACGTCCGGATGCCAAACAGGAACGTGTTTTTGCTGTAGTTTAATTCCATAGAGTTTTTCGACAATGCTAAATAAACCCTGTAATACATGCTCAACGGGAAAATAATGACGAATTTCTTCTTGGCTAATATGATATTTTTGTTGACGTAATTTTTCTGTGTAATAGGCGATATCCCACGCGGTCAACGTAATTTGCTCGAGATCACCCTTCGCATTCGTAGTCGCTGCAAATGCCGTTAATTCGTCAAGCTCTTGCTGTGCCTTAGGCTTTAACAGTTTCACTAGATCTTCAGAAAAGGTGATCACGTCTTCTGGCATCTCGACCATTTTCGTCGCTAGTGATAACTGAGCATAATTTTTAAAACCCAGTAGCTGGGCTTTTTGTTGATTTAATTTTAATAATTCAACCATCACGGCACTGTTATCAAATTGGCCGGCAGTCGGTCCTTTGTCAGACGCACGCGTCGCATAAGCAAGATATAACTCTTCACGTAAGTTGCGTGAATCGGCGTATTGTATAACATCGTGATAACAGGGTTGATCTAACGTAAGCAACCAGCCTGATAGATTTTTTTCGCGCGCTAAATTTGCTGCTAATTGTTTACGCTCAAGTGGCAAACCAGCTAGTTCAGTTTCATCCGTAATATGTTTTTTCCAGGCCGCCATCGCATCCAACACATGTTCTTCAAATTGAGTATTGAGCGCGGCGAGTTGTTGCTCGATGTTTTTAAACTGCTCTTTTTTAGCCTCGGACAAATCAACACCCGCCAAACGAAAGTCACGCAGATTATTATCAATTACTTTTTGTTGTGCGATATTAAATGTTTTAAATTCGGGACTGTTTTTAATGGCCAGATAAGCATTATATAAATTTTTGTTTTGGCCTACTTCACTGCCATATTCCGTTATTTTGACGATACCTTCGTTATACACTGCACGTAACTCAGGCTCATCCGCGACCGAGTGCAAATGCGCAATCGGCGACCAAAATTGATCAAGCTGATCATTTAAGTCATCTAAAGGTGTGATCAAGGTATGCCAAGTAAATATTTCTTGTGCCGTTAACTGCTCAATTTTCTGCACATTAGTTTTTAAAATGTCTACTAATTGTGATCCAATCGTGGATAATGGGCGATCAAATTTGGGTAACAATCTATTCATGAACAAATTGTAACAGAAGTGTTGGGTAATGTGCCCACAAAACATTAAATTCATTATGTGAAATGGCTTTCTATCTAAGCATCTATCGCTTTTATTTAACCACGAAGGTACAATAAGAATATGGAAAAAAATCAACCCAATTTAGAGTTAACGAACAAAGCTATGCTCGATGCTGACGAGGTTAATGCAACAGAGTCGGCCACCTCATTATTTGATTTGCCTTATAGCGAAGTGATCGAATTGTGCAGACAATGGGTCACGGCCAATAGTATGAATGACATTAAAAAGCGTACTCGATTGTTAAGAAAACATCCTGAATTATTTGACGAGAAAGTTCAGTGTGAAATTGAACAAATTTTAAAAATGGCGAATCAGGCCATAAAACAGATTGATTTTAAAAATAAAATCATCCACCTAGATCCTAATTTATTTAAAAAATAGTTTTTATCGGTACGTTAGCAATTTATTTTTTACATCGATGAGACACTATAAACGTTAGGTGTAAAACGTAGATGGCGCTCAATTAATGAAAAACAACTATTTCTTTAAAGCGAGCTTGTGTTGCTTATGTTTTTCTTCTTGCTCCACTTTATACATGATGTAGTACTGATGTAACACCGTCGTGAACGTGTTCGTGATCCAGTACAACACTAAACCTGATGGGAAACCTAAGAACAATACAGTAAAAATCACCGGCATGAACATCATCACTTTCGCTTGAGTTGGATCCGGTGGGGGTGGACTTAGTTTTTGTTGTACGAACATTAACAAACCCATCACGACTGGCAAGATGTAATAAATATCATGCGTCGACAGATCTTGAACCCATAAGATCCACGGCGCATGGCGTAATTCTACACTTTGCATAATCACCCAATATAAGGCGATAAACACGGGGATCTGAATAATGATTGGTAAACAACCGCTGAGCGGATTCACCTTTTCTTTGCGGTATAAATCCATCATCGCGCGACTCATGGCTTGTTTGTCATCGCCAAAACGTTCTTTAAGTTGCGCTACTTTCGGCTGGAGTCGGCGCATATACGCCATCGAGCGAAAACTCTTCGTCGACAATGGATAGAAAATTATTTTAATAACGATGGTGACTAAAATAATTGACCAACCCCAGTTACCGACCACATCATAAATATGTTTCAACATCCAAAAAATAAATTGGGCGATAAACCATAACCAACCGTAATCGATCGTCATATGTAAGTAAGGTGATAATTGATCTAAATTACTCGCAATCGCCGGACCCACATATAAGTTACTGCTTGTGGTGGCGGTTTGACCGGAAGCTACCGTCAGGGCATTACTGTACATACCAACGGTGTAAATATCACCCGAGACACTGCTGTAGTACGTATAATTTTGTTGTGCGGGGGGAACCCAAGCGGTGAGAAAATATTGTTGGATCATCGCTGCCCAACCATTGGTAGCGCTTTGGTTGATCGGTGAGTCTGTAAAATTACTAAATTTTTCTTTTTGATAATGTTCACTAGGACTCGACACGGCTGCACCGGTGAAGGTTGCATAACTCGTTAATAATGAATGATGTTCGACCGGCGGCTTGCGGGCTAATTGCGTGTATACGTTACCCGTCCACGTTTTACCCGAGTCATTGCTAACGTCGTAACGCATTTGCACCACATACGAACCAGGTGTAAACGTATAGGTTTTTACGACAGTTAAGCCATTGCCATACCACGTTAAGTGAACTTGTAATGGCTTGGTGCCCGGAGTTAATTCATACGAGGTTTGTGACGTTTGGTAGATCACTTGGCCTTTTTGCGTATCCGGCCCTTGACTGCCGGTTAAGCCACTTTGTGCCACATAGTAGTTATTAGGATCAGCGCTAAATAATTCGACGGACGGACTATGTTTATCGAGTTTTTGATGATACTGCAGTAATTGTGTCTGCTCAATATTTCCACCTAAGGTATTGATTGTAACGTTTAGTACATCCGTTTTAACTTGCACTAAATGTGCATCTGTTACCGCAGTAGCAATCGTTGTGGGGCGTTGATGCGCGATGTGATTAATAACGGGAACCGTGGAGATCCCAACAGTGGGTGTCGTTGTGGGTATAATAGATTGTGTGTTGTTAACCACTGTAGTATCCGTTCCGGTAGTTATCAGTGGAAAATCACGTTGCCAATCATTCCATAAAATTAACGCGACCACTAAAATTGCGCCATACAAAATTATTTTTTTATAATCCATTTTTATATTCTCTTAGATTTTAAATTGGGGACTTCATCAATGCCGCCCGCACACAATGGCTGACAACGTAAAATGCGATGTAATGTTAAATAAATACCGAATGAAACGCCATGCGTTTTGATCGCTTCAGTGGCATAGTGGGAACAAGAAGGGTAAAAGCGGCAACGTTGTCCCAGAAGGGGGCTGATCAAAAATTGATAGCATCGAATTAAGATGAGTAACATCGCTGCGCACGTTTTGCTAATTGTTGCCATAATTCGTCTATACACTGTCGCAATTCGTTTTTAGTGAGTGATATTACACCGGGGCGCGCCATTAAAACAACATCGAGATTGGGTAAGCCGACTTGCTGTCGAAAACTTTCACGAGCTACCCGTTTTATCTCATTGCGTTGCACGGCTAATTTTACATTGCGCTTACTGATCGCCAAACCTAAGCGCGCATTACTGAGTTCATTTTTTTTAGCAAGAATTAATAAATTTGTATTGCTTACGGTTAATGATGTACCACGAACTGCTTGAAACTCATCACTTTTTAAAAGACGTTGTGATTTTAAAAAACGATTAAGCACTCAGCACTTTGCGACCGCGAGCCCGACGACGGTTAATTACTTTACGCCCCCCACGGGTTGCCATACGGGCACGAAAGCCATGGTCACGCGCACGTTTAATTCTGCTGGGTTGAAATGTTCTTTTCATGGTTCATTGCCTAATATCAAAAGGGGGGTCATTGTATGAAAATAATGGGGGGGTTGTCAATCTATTACCCTATTATAATATTAATAAAGATATTTTATATATTTATGATTGTTATTAGGGCTTGTATAGCTCGAATAGTTACTGAATTATGATAGTTTACAAATAGTTAGGCGATATTTTCGCGTGGGTAAAGCATCTGATAACCTAAGCATGGAGTGTGGATAAGTTTATAGGTTTGGCGGCTGTTTATAACTTAGCTTCTTATCCACAACTTTAGAAGGAATAACCCAGGCTAAAGGCTAAATAGCTCACAGGGGCAATTGTATTATTATTTCCCACATTAGGTTGTTTACCCATAATGTAGTTATAACTAGCATCTACATTAATTGAACGAGTGAGTTGATAACCCCCGCCAAGAATAAATTGAGGGTTGAATCCTGCTTTTGACGGTGTATCGTTGGAACTAGAAGACGTAGTTTTTAGAGATTGTGTAACACGCGCCACACCGGACTTAAAGAAAGCGAGCCAGTGATTATCATCCTGATAACGTAATACACCTAAGAAAGACAAAGCGTAGCTAGAGTATTTGATATCATTATCGCTAGAACTCCTGAAGCTAGAACCATAAGTATAGGTATTATCGGCGAATTGGTGATAACCTGCCTCAACGCCTAAACGCCACTCAGGTGCGATTGAAAATTGGTAAGAATCAAATAAATAACCTACATTAATACCAAAGCCTAGACCGCCCACATCATGAGATTTTGCTTTTTGATAAGAGTTTGGAGAGTAATCAGTGTTAGGTGTTTGTAAACTGCCATAATTAAGAGCCAAATCCATATAAGTAATGCGTGGCTCAGCAAAGCTGTAAGTAGTGATGAGTAGTGTGCAAAAAATAAGCAAGCGCTTCATAATTAACTCCAAAAATTGAGAAAATTATAGCATTAGCCATTATATAAGTAACTTAAAAAGCTTGAATTAATAAAAAATAGTGTGGAATTTGTTTGAAAGAGGTTTTTTTACTTTGCCTGTGGATAAGTTAATCACTTGGCGTTATAATCTCGCCCCCATCCTGCTTCGCTAAAAGCTATGCAGGATAAGTAAGAGGTATTTTAAATGTCAGAGTCACTTTGGCAACTTTGTTTAGAACGTTTACAAACGGAATTGCCCGCGCAGCAATACAATACTTGGTTGCGTCCTTTACAGTCCGAGAAACGAGACAATAAACTGATTTTATTTGCACCAAATCGTTTTGTTTTAGATTGGATCAATGAAAAATTTTTGGCGCAGATCACAAATATTTTACAGGATGTAAATCAAGGTAAAGAAATTACCGTTCAGATTGAAATAGGTAGTAGTCGTTCAATTTTGATGCCAGCAAATGATGCACAGATTGAACCCGCTGCGAAACAATCCGGATCACGTAATACAATAGAAACTCCGATCATCTCATTACATAAACCGAATGGTAATTTAAACGCTACCTTTACGTTTGAAAACTTTGTGGAAGGTAAATCGAATCAACTCGCTCGTGCGGCCTCGCAACAGGTTGCCGAAAACCCCGGTACAGCCTACAACCCCTTGTTTATTTATGGTGGTGTGGGTTTAGGTAAAACCCATCTGATGCATGCTGTGGGAAACCAAATTTTAAAAAACAAACCAAACGCACGAATTATTTATTTACACTCCGAGCGTTTTGTTGCAGACATGGTAAAAGCCTTACAAAGCAATGCAATGAACGAATTTAAAAAATTCTACCGTTCAGTGGATGCGCTACTGATCGACGATATTCAATTTTTTGCGGGTAAAGATCGTTCTCAAGAAGAATTTTTTCATACTTTTAATGCCTTATTAGAAGGTGATCGCCAAGTTATTTTAACGAGTGATCGTTATCCTAAAGAGATCAACGGCGTTGAAGAGCGCTTAAAATCGCGTTTTGGTTGGGGCTTAACGGTTGCGGTTGAACCACCGGAACTAGAAACGCGCGTTGCGATTTTAATTAGTAAAGCAGAACGCAGTGGTCTCATTTTACCGTATGAAGTCGCCTTTTTTATCGCTAAACGTTTACGTTCCAATGTGCGTGAATTAGAAGGCGCATTAAAACGCGTGATTGCTAATGCGCATTTTACGGGCCAAGAAGTAACCCTAGATTTTGTTAAAGAAGCCTTGCGTGATCTGTTAGCCTTGCAAGATAAATTAGTGACGATAGATAATATTCAAAAAACGGTGGGTGAATATTATAAAATTAAAATCGGCGAATTATTATCACAACGGCGTAATCGCTCGATTGCCCGTCCTCGTCAGGTGGCCATGGCGCTGGCGAAAGAACTCACTAATCACAGCTTGCCAGAAATTGGCGATGCGTTTGGTGGACGTGATCACACCACCGTGTTACATGCTTGTCGTAAAATTGCGGAATTAAAAGAAGCTGACGTTGATATTGCAGAAGATTACACTAACCTGCTGCGCACGCTTTCGAATTGATGGCGTGTTTTTAAGGAGCGAAAATGAAATTTTCAATTGAACGCGATCAAATATTACGACCCTTGCAATTAGTCAATGGCGTGGTTGAGCGTCGGCAAACCTTACCGATCTTAGGTAACATTTTACTAACGATTATTGATGATAAATTGCAATTGACCGGAACTGATTTAGAAGTGGAGCTTTCGGGGATCGCAAATTTAAAACAACTGACTACACCAGGTAGTGTTACGGTATCGGCTCGCAAATTGCTCGATATTTGTCGCTTATTACCCGAAGACAGCATTTTGGAATTCGCTCATGATGCCCATCGTCTAACCTTAGCGGTTGGCAAGAGCCGTTACTCCTTAGCGACCTTACCTGCCACCGAATTTCCGAAAGTAAATGATAGTACTGACGTTACCCAATTAACCTTAGATGCGGCGCAGCTTAAACAGCTCATTGAACGCACCCAATTCGCCATGGCACAACAAGATGTGCGTTACTACTTAAATGGCACCTTCTGGCATCTTGAGGGTAAGACGATGACGACGGTCGCGACGGATGGCCATCGCTTATCATTGTGTAAGACGGCATTGACTCAAGCTCAAGATGTTGCAACAAAAATAATTGTACCTCGCAAAGCGATCATGGAATTGATGCGGGTCTTAGCAAGCTCAAACGAGGCGATAACAATTGTGGTATCGACGAACCATATTCGATTTATATCTGCGGATATTGTCTTGGTGAGTAAATTGATCGAGGGACGTTTTCCTGATTATCAAGCGATCATCCCGAAAAATTGTCAACAACATCTGCGAATTGATCGCGATTTGTTAAAAGCCATTCTAACTCGCGTCTCAATTTTGTCTAATGAAAAATATCGTGGCGTGCGTTTGGCGATGCAAACTGATCATTTACGCATTTCAGCAAGCAACTCTGAGCACGAAGAGGCTACAGAAGAGGTGGCTGCTAATTTTGAGGGAGAACAAAATGAGATCGGGATGAACGTTAATTACCTACTTGACGTCTTAAACACCCTCCCGAAAGGCATTGTCATCCTTTCTTTTTTAGGTGCCGACAAAAGTGTCTTAATTGAACATGAAGCAGATGCCCTAGAAGCCTTGAATATTATCATGCCTCTGCGTTTATGACGCGGATCTGCCAATTACAAATTGATCGACTGCGTAATATTAAGCATTCTAAACTCGAATTTTCTTCCACTTATAATCTTATTTATGGCCAAAATGGTAGCGGTAAGACCGCATTATTGGAAGCGCTCTATATTTTAGGTCACGGCAAATCGTTTCGCGGTGATCGAGTTCAATCTTTGATCCAGCATGGCCAAGTGGATTTTGTGTTGTACGGTGAAGCACAACTGGATGATGAAGCTACGTATAATATTGGCGTTGAGAAGACGCCGTATCGAACTAAAATTAAGATCAACGGTCAACGGCAACACAATGCCAGTGAATTAGCTAGCTTTTTCCCTATTATCCTAGTCAATCCAGATAGTTATGATTTGCTTGAAGAGGGGCCGAGTATTCGCCGCCAATTTTTAGATTGGGGATTGTTCCACGTGGAACATTCTTTTCACAAACACTGGCATACCTTCAATCGTTGTTTAAAACAACGTAACGCAGCGCTGAAATCGGGCGATCCGGAGACCATTTGTCGATCTTGGGATACCTTATTAATAGAAAGTAGTGCTCAGGTAACTGAAAGTCGGCAGCACTATTTACAGGAGTTGACTCCTTGGTTTGAAAAATTGCTGAATTTTTTAGAATATCCTTATCAAGTCCAGCTGAAATTTGTGCAGGGCTGGAGTGGGGATCTTGATTATGGCGCGGCACTTAATCAAAGCTTTCAGCGTGATTGCATGCTAGGTCACACCTCGATTGGCCCACAACGAGCCGATATATTATTAGAGGTTTATAGCAAAGAGGCGGCAGAGATATTATCCCGCGGGCAAGAGAAATTATTAGTCACTATTTTACGTCTAGCGCAAGGCTTGCTTCTAAAAGAGAAGACGGGTAAACACAGCATTTATTTATTAGATGATTTAGCGTCCGAGCTCGATCATCAACGCCGCGAGCAGTTATATAGCTTATTAGATACATTTATTCAGGCGCAAATTTTTATCACGGCAACTGAGCAAGAGTTTTTACCTAACAAAATGACTTCCGAAAGCAAATTGTTCCACGTGGAACAAGGTGAAATAACAACCCTTGCTGACAACAATAATCGTTTCCTGGATAATTGAACTTTATATGTTCAATTATCCAGGAAGAATCATATTGGAACGAAAAGATTTTCTAAATCAAATAATTAGCGCTTTTGATGGAGCTAATATTGTTGCCTTAATTGTGGTCCATGGCAATGTGGAAAAACCACATTAGCCAATTCTTATGCCAAAATTTATGCGGGTTCACACGATGAAATTCATCACTTTGATTTAGAAAAACGTGAAGATCTAAACAAGCCACAGGAACCTTATCTTAATATTAGCGAAGCGATTAATTCGTGGCGTTTATCTAGGATTTTTGCACAACATTTTGTTATAATTTACGCTTATTAACGAAGGTAAATTCATGGACCCAACTACTGAAAATCCAGGCGAAAATCCAGCTGTAACGCCTGTTGAACAAGCAACCTACGATTCATCTAATATTAAAGTGCTTAAAGGCCTCGATGCGGTACGCAAACGGCCAGGAATGTACATAGGTGATACCGATGATGGAACAGGTTTGCATCACATGGTGTTTGAAGTGGTTGATAATTCGATTGATGAATCACTCGCCGGTCACTGTACCCAAATTAATGTGACGATCCACAGCGACAATTCGGTTTCGGTAAAAGATAATGGTCGCGGTATTCCGGTAGATATTCATGCCGAAGAGGGTCGCTCAGCCGCCGAAGTGATCATGACAATTTTACATGCCGGTGGAAAATTTGACAGCAACTCATATAAAGTTTCTGGCGGTCTCCACGGCGTTGGTGTCTCGGTAGTGAATGCGTTGTCCGAAAAGTTATTACTCACCATTCGTCGTGGCGGTCATGTCTATGATCAAACCTACAGCATGGGTGAACCGCTTTATCCTTTGAAACAAATTGGCGATACCGACGCAACGGGTACCGAGATCCGTTTTTATCCGAGTCCGGCCACATTTACTAATATTGAATTCCACTATGAAATTTTGGCGAAACGTTTACGTGAATTATCGTTTTTAAATTCCGGTGTCCACATCGAGTTATACGATGAACGGAGCGATAAGCGTGATGTATTTAAATACGAAGGCGGCATTTGCGCTTTTGTCGAACATCTTAATAAAAATAAAACCCCCGTGCATCTTAACGTGTTTTATTTTTCACAGGAAAAAAATGGCATCGTAGTGGAAGTTGCAATGCAATGGAACGACAGTTACCAAGAAAATATTTTCTGCTATACCAACAATATTCCACAACGCGATGGTGGCACTCACTTAGTGGGTTTCCGTGGTGCGTTAACCCGAACTTTAAATACCTATATTGAAAAAGAAACCGCTGCCAAAAATAAAGTTGAAACGACTGGTGATGATACACGCGAAGGTTTAACGGCCGTGCTCTCAGTTAAAGTTTCTGATCCTAAATTTTCGTCACAAACTAAAGATAAATTAGTGTCTTCCGAAGTTCGCCCCGTGGTTGAATCCTTAGTCGGTGAAAAATTACAAAGTTTCTTACTCGAAAAACCAGCGCAAGCTAAATTGATCGTAGCTAAAATTATTGAAGCGGCACGCGCTCGTGAAGCAGCGCGTAAAGCGCGCGAAATGACCCGTCGCAAAGGCGTGTTGGATCTTGCTGGTTTACCGGGTAAATTGGCAGATTGCCAAGAAAAAGATCCAGCGAAATCAGAAATTTTTATCGTTGAAGGTGATTCGGCTGGTGGTTCGGCGAAACAAGCGCGTAGTCGAAAATCACAAGCGATCTTACCCTTGCGCGGTAAAATTTTAAACGTTGAAAAAGCGCGTTTTGATAAAATGATTTCATCCGAGCAAATCGGTACCTTGATCATGGCGCTCGGTTGTGGTATTGGTCGCGAAGAATATAATCCCGATAAATTGCGTTATCATTACATCGTCATCATGACCGACGCCGATGTCGACGGTTCGCATATTCGTACTTTATTATTAACGTTTTTCTATCGTCAGATGCCCGAGCTCGTTGAGCGTGGCTATATTTATATCGCGCAGCCGCCATTATATAAATTAAGTAAAGGTAAACACGAACAATACGTTAAAGACGATGTGGAATTAGAAAGTATATTATTGCAAATCGCTTTAGAAAAAGCGGAACTGCATCCCGCATCGGGCGTGCCCCCCATCAGTGGGCTTGCCTTAGAAAATTTGAGTAAACAATACCAAGCGACGGAGCGTATTATCAAGCGTCTTGGTCGACGTTATTCAGTACCCGTATTAACCAGTGTGCGCAGTATTGCACCGGTGACCGAAAATAAGTTGAGTGAAGAAGTGCAGATGCAACAATGGGCAATCTTGCTACAAACAGCATTGCAAATTTATGCGACCAGCAGTTTAAAATATACGACGGCAGTGACGAAAGATCCCGAACTTTCAGTTTTTGAAATTACCATCACGGTGCAAAAGCATGGGATCGCGACCCACTACGTGTTAAGCCGCGACTTTTTTTTGTCGGGTGAGTATAAGCAGTTTACGGAGTGGTATACCACGATGCATGGTTTATTAAGCAGCGATGCGTATATTCAACGTGGCGAACAAAAATATCCGATTAAAACATTTGGCGAAGCGCAAGCGTGGATATTAACTGAAGCGAAACGCGGTTTAACTATTCAGCGTTATAAAGGGTTGGGTGAAATGAATCCGGAACAATTATGGGAAACCACGATGGATCCTGAAGTGCGAATTTTCTTGAAAGTAAATATCGAAGACGCGATCGCCGCCGACGAGATCTGCACCACCTTAATGGGTGATCACGTCGAACCGCGCCGTGAATTTATTGAGCGCAATGCCTTAGCCGTGGTGAACCTAGATATTTAAATTTATTATGATTAGAAGATTTTTATTTGAGACGTTAAAGCACCGGCTGGAAGAGCCGCGGAAGTTTATCCAGGTTTTGATTGGTCCGCGGCAAGTGGGTAAAACTACGTTAATAAATCAAGTTGCTAAAAAACTAAATATTCCTATTCACTATGCTTCAGCCGATGCGCCTGGTTTAGAGAATAAGTTATGGTTAGAGCAGTAGTGGCAAATAGCACGCGATTTAAGAAATTACGCAACAATTGGGCGGCTTCGGTAACAAAGGTGAAGACTCCTTAAACTCCATTGGTGAAGGAGGTGAAGGAGGTGAAGGAGGTGAAGGAGGTAGAAAGACTGGACGCACCATTGATTCGGCTGGTTTCGAAATAACCAAAACTTCTCCGATCGGGATTGGTTTTTCTGGGCATTTTACGGGGGGCCACATGATGCTGAGGGATTCGATGAATAATTGATTGATAGCTTCTAGCGTCTGAATAACGTCGTTAAGAGCGGGGCGTTGGCTTGCTTCTTTCATCATGTCTGCGATCAGTTGCGCCAGAGTTTTCAGAGGCGAGCATGCTGCGGGATAAACTTTAGTATAATCATTTTTCCATGTTGTGAAATTATCAAGAGACACCTCTTTAAAAGTAGTAAAATATCCTAAAAAAATCTCGAGGAAAAGTTGTCCTAAGGTGTAAATATTTGCGCTTTCACGTACCTGAATAGCAGGTTTCCCAGGTTCAAGCGCACGGATCTCAGGTGGTTTAAAAAAAGTGGTGCCCGCACAGCAACTCAGTTCTTCACCCGCTTTTTCAGTATTATCCGCATCAATCAAGCGAATTGAAAAATGATAAGGATCGGTTGGATGTGGATTAATGATCACGTTGTCATTTCTCATATCCAGATTAATTAGGCGTGCCGCATGAAATTTTTCTACTTCTTTTGCAACACCTAAACAGATAACTATTTTTTGCTTTAAATTTAATTTTTGCTTAGTACGCGCTACGCATCGGCTCGGTGCTTC
>SHZH01000043.1 GCA_009692385.1 Gammaproteobacteria bacterium
TTTACTCAAGCAGGGTAACCTCGTATGTCAAAGCCCCCTCGTTAGAACCCATCGTGCCAAATTAAGGCAATAGGCTTGTACATTGCGGGGGTTAAATGACACACAATCCACACAAAAAGATTTTATTGATATTGAGAAAACCAAGGGGGTGTACGTAATCTATTGAGTTTAAACAATTTAATTGGCTCCCCTTACTAGGTAAGATCCGAACTCGTTATCGATGGGATTAAATAATTCAACCATAAACTCCAAAAATACTTGAGTCTTTTTATTTAAATATTTACTGGTGGGGTAAACCGCATAAATAGTTACTGAAGGAGGTCGGTAATTATCTAACACAGAAATTAATTGACCGGAGTTGATAGCATGAGCAACGGTAAAGCTCGGTAAATAAACCATGCCTAATCCACTTATCGCTAATTCGCATAAATCAATACTGCTGTTTACCCGCACATTACCATTAACTGAGATATCTTTAGTTTTATTGGCTTCTTGAATAGTCCACGTAAATTGAAAGTTATCAGAATGATCCAAACAGTTATGACTCACTAAGTCAGAGGGTATTGCCGGAGTGCCATGTTTTTTTAAATAATCAGGTGCGGCACAATGCGGCTAAACACATCACATTTACAGCATGGAAAAGAATTTTCTGGACATGAACAAATTGCAAGATCATTTGAAGGCATTACCACCGAAAGAATTAAATTTATAGAAGATCGATTAAATAATAGACCGAGAAAAACGTTAGGGTATCGCACGCCTAATGAGGTATACAAAGAAGCAATTATGCGTTCCGGATAGAAATATTCAGTTCATATTAAAAATATTTAAGTGGAGTTTTTTTCCAAGAATTTTTCACGCCCGCTACAGTGCCGATGCTCAGCTTTTGAATGAAATTAATTATATTTTTGTTAGCTAACAGTAAAAATCATTTACTTTTTAATTTCTACTAGTATACTTTTATAATTAGTTGCACTTATTGTTTGAACTCGCGTATCTTTAAATTCAAGTTGCTAGAAATTAAACCAAACTAAAATAGTGGTAGCGAAAAAGAATAGGCAATGTTAATTCGAATTAACTACCATGTATTCTTTAAAGATATGGTATCATTCACTGCTTTTTGCCCATGGCCAGCCACGGGGAATAAATTTAAATTGGAGAATTTTTATGACCGCCAGCAAACCCATTCGAGTTGCCATTAATGGTTATGGCCGTATTGGTCGCAATATTTTACGTGCTTGTTTTGAAAATGGACGTACCGATGAAATCGAGATCGTCGCGATCAATGATCTGGGCTCGGTCGAGATCAATGCGTATTTAACACGCTATGATTCGGCGCATGGTAAATTTATCGGCGAAGTCGAAATTAAAGATGGTAACTTGGTGATCGACGATCACGTGGTGAAAGTATTCGCCGAACGCGATCCCAGCAAATTACCGTGGGCTGATTTAAAAATTGATGTGGTGTACGAATGCACAGGCTTATTTGCTACCAAAGAAAAAGCCGCGATCCACTTAAAAGCAGGTGCAAAAAAAGTATTAATTTCAGCCCCTGCCGGTAACGATGTTAAAACCATTGTATATGGTGTCAATGATAAAACACTGAGTGCGAGTGATACGATTGTTTCTAATGCGTCCTGCACTACTAACTGTTTAGCACCATTAGTAAAACCCTTACACGAAGCCATTGGTATTGAATCGGGGATCATGACCACGATCCACTCGTATACCAACGATCAAAAATTAACTGACGTGTATCACGAAGACCCACGTCGTGCTCGCTCGGCAACGCAATCGATGATCCCTACTAAAACGGGGGCCGCTGCAGCCGTGGGTTTAGTTTTACCTGAATTAGCAGGTAAATTAGATGGTTTTGCGATCCGCGTCCCGACGATCAATGTATCGTTAGTTGATTTAACCTTCGTACCAAAACGTAAAACTGATGTAAAAGAAATTAATAGCATTTTAAAAGCTGCGTCCGAAGGTGAGCTAAAAGGCATTTTAAATTACACGGATTTGCAATTAGTATCCATTGATTATAACGGTAACCCGGCGTCATCAACCTACGATGAAACCTTAACAAAAATTGTTGGCAATCAAGTTAAAGTCTGCGCTTGGTATGATAACGAGACGGGATTTAGTAATCGGATGCTAGATACTTCGCTCGCGATGATGTACGCCAAATAAAAAGAAAATAATATGACCATAAAATATTTGCGTGATTTAGATCTCAAAAATAAACGTGTTTTAATCCGTGAAGATTTAAATGTTCCGCAAGATGATCAGGGCAACATCACCAGTGATGCGCGGATCATCGCTGCACTTCCTACTATTCAATATGCACTGCAACACGGCGCTGCGGTTATTTTAATGTCACACCTCGGTCGCCCGGAAGAAGGTAAATTTGACGCTAAATACTCACTCACTCCAATCGCCCAACGTTTAAGCGAATTACTGGGTCAAGAGGTGCCAGTAATTTCGTTGGAAGAGGCAACTGCCCCCACCCTTCCCCGTCCTGCGCACAAGGGAGGAAAGGAGGATCCTGTCCCTTCCCTCCCTTGTGTACCCTCTGGGGCACAGGTGGGAAGGCTAGGATGGGGGAAAGTCATTCTTCTCGAAAACGTCCGTTTCAACAAAGGTGAAAACAACGACGATGATGCCCTCGCCAAAAAATTAGCCAGTTTATGTGACATTTTCGTGATGGATGCGTTTGCCACCGCACATCGCGCCCAAGCATCGACGCACGGTGTGGCGAAATTTGCCCCGATTGCCGTTGCGGGTCCCTTACTACAAACCGAACTCGAAGCCATTAGCAAAGTGTTAAAAAACCCCGCACATCCTTTGATTGCCATCGTCGGGGGTTCGAAAGTATCGAGCAAATTAACGGTATTAAAAAATTTACTGCCCGTGGTCGATCAATTAATCGTCGGCGGTGGCATTGCTAATACGTTTATTGCGGCGGCAGGGTATGCAGTGGGCAGATCTTTATATGAAGCAGATTTAGTGCCAGAAGCCAAAATGTTAATTATTGAAGCCCAGAAACTAGGCGCGGCTATTCCGATCCCGAGTGACGTAGTGGTCGCCAAAAGCTTTGCGGTGGATGCCGTGGCTGAAATAAAACAGGTTAATGCGGTGGCCCCAGATGATATTATCTTGGACATTGGCCCGCAAACGGCTATTTATTATCGCTCGTTATTACACAATGCGGGCACGATTTTGTGGAATGGCCCCGTGGGCGTTTTCGAGTTTCCTGCTTTCGCTGAAGGCACCCGGATGCTCACGGAGGCAATTGCCGATAGTCGTGCATTTACGGTAGCAGGTGGCGGCGATACCCTAGCCGCTATCGACAAATATGGGGTAGCCGATAAAATATCCTATATCTCCACCGGCGGTGGTGCCTTTCTCGAATTATTAGAAGGTAAAAAATTACCGGGTGTTATAATATTGGATAAGTAGACGTAGGTCGGCTTACGCAAAGCAAGCCGACAAAATCTGCCGGTTGCCTGCTTGCTTTGCGTAAGCAGGCCTACATATTAGAAAATGAGAAATAAAAATGCAAACCAGAAAACGAACTAAAATTGTCGCGACACTTGGGCCTGCCAGCAATGACTTAGCCACCATTCAGCAATTAATCGAAGCGGGCGTCAGCGTTTTTCGGATGAATTTTTCACATGGTACTGCTGCCGATCACCAACAACGCGCTACTCTCATTCGCCAAGCGGCTACCGCACTGAAACAAGAAGTGGCCATCATGGCTGATTTACAAGGTCCGAAAATTCGCATCGCTCGTTTTAAAAATAAACAAGTTACGCTACACGTTGGTCAATCATTTATTTTAGATGCCGATTTTGCAAATGATGCCGGTGATGAACAACAAGTCGGTATCGATTACAAAAATTTACCGCAAGATGTAACGATTGGTGATAAATTATTGTTAGATGATGGTCGCTTGGTCTTTGTCGTCGAAAAAGTTGCGGTTAATAAAGTATTTTGTATCGTTGAAGTTGGTGGTATTTTATCGAATAACAAAGGCATTAACAAATTAGGTGGCGGTTTAACAGCGGAAGCCTTAACCGAAAAAGACAAAGAAGATATGAAAACGGCAATCAAAATTGATGTTGATTATATTGCTATTTCGTTTCCCCGTAACGCGCAAGACATGCATCACGCGCGCGAATTAATGCAGTCCTGGGGCGGCAACGCCGATCTCGTGGCAAAAATCGAGCGCGCTGAAGCAATGGATGTCCTCGACGATATCATTCGTGCGTCGGATGCCGTGATGGTCGCACGCGGTGATCTGGGTGTGGAAATTGGTGATGCCTCATTACCCGCCGCACAAAAATTGATTATTCAACGCGCGCGTATCTTAGACAAGGCCGTGATCACGGCAACACAAATGATGGAATCGATGATTGAAAATAGCATTCCAACCCGCGCCGAAGTATTTGACGTTGCGAATGCCGTCATTGATTATACAGATGCCGTGATGTTGTCCGCTGAAACAGCTTCTGGCAAGCATCCCGTTGAAGTCGTTAAAGCGATGGTCCGAATTTGTATCGGTGCTGAGCAAGATCCCACTACCCAAGTATCAAAACATCGTGTGGAATGTGAATTTCAAAACACCAGTGAAACCATTGCGATGGCAGCGATGTATGCCGCGAATCACTATGATATCAAAGCTATTGTCGCGCTTACCGAAAGTGGGGCTACGCCGTTATTAATGTCGCGAATTAAAACGGGCATTCCGATCTATGCTTTTAGTTCGAGTGTTAAAACGCTACGTAAAGTCTGCTTATATCGTGATGTTTACCCCGTCTCGTTTTCATTGCAAAATATCGACAATAATAATGTCTATGATCACGTTGTAACCGTATTGCAGCAAAATAAGCTGATCAATCGTGGTGAGAAAATTATTATCACCTGTGGCGATTTAGTGGGTGTGCACGGTGCTACTAACGGCATGAAAATTATTACTATCACATAAATAACGAGGAAAAAAATATGGCACTTATTTCTTTACGACAACTTTTAGATCATGCGGCTGAGCATAGTTATGGTGTACCCGCATTTAACGCCAATAATTCGGAACAGGTACGCGCCATCATGAATGCTGCTCATGCGACCAACAGTCCGGTGATTATCCAGGCTTCAGCGGGTGCTCGCAAATATGCAGGCGCATCGTTTATCAAACACTTGATTTTAGCAGCGGTTGAAGAATTTCCGCATATTCCGATTTGTTTACATCAAGATCATGGTGCGACAATCGGCGTCTGCCAACGTTCGATCCAACTGGGATTTACCTCGGTAATGATGGATGGTTCGTTAATGGCCGATGCGAAAACACCTTCAACGTATGAATATAATGTGGATGTGACGCAACGCACGGTAGAAATTGCGCATGATTGCGGTGTTTCAGTAGAGGGTGAACTGGGCTGTTTAGGCTCACTTGAAAGCGGCATGATGGGTGAAGAAGATGGCTCGGGTGCCGAAGGCAAGTTAGATCGCGAACAGCTTCTTACCGACCCAGAACAAGCAGCTGACTTTGTGAAAAAAACGAAAGTCGACGCGTTAGCGATTGCGATCGGTACAAGCCATGGTGCCTACAAATTTACACGTCCCCCCACGGGCGATATTTTAGCGATTGAACGCATCAAACAAATTCATGCGCGTATTCCCGATACGCATTTAGTGATGCACGGTTCATCTTCCGTACCACAAGAATGGTTAAAAATAATTAATGAATTTGGCGGTAAAATCAAAGAAACCTATGGCGTTCCCGTGGCTGAGATCCAAGCCGGTATTAAGCACGGTGTGCGCAAAATAAATATTGATACGGATCTGCGTTTAGCTTCGACCGGTGCAATTCGTCGCTTTTTAGCCGAACACCCCGAAGAATTCGATCCACGTAAATACCTACAAGCCTCGATCACCGCGATGCAAGATATTTGTAAATTGCGTTTTGAACAATTTGGTTCAGCGGGTCATGCGAACAAGATCATCCCTGTATCATTAGATACGATGTATCTCCGTTACGCAAAAGGCGAATTGGCTCCACGGGTAACATAATGAAATTTAAGGTTTAAATGTCACTAACTGTAAAGTAGCGGATGCGCGCGATGTTTTGCTTAGCAATCACTATTCCTCACTGACTAATTTACCGACTGGCGCAACGGTGGATACCTGCAGTGTCCGTTTGGTGTAAACTTAGCAGATAAATTAATTTCTGCAGGTGCTGACACGTTATTGAACGAAAATGTTAATTCGTAAAATTTTAAGCTGCAAGTAATTCACTTTCTTCAAACAAAGACAAGTTTGAGTCTTCGGTATCGTTAATACTTTCAGCTTCTAACACTTTATGTGACGCGACAAGGCTTTTTATTAAAAAATATTCATTTGAATCTTCAGTATAGATATTTAGCAATACTAATTTAATTAATTCCAGCGGGGGATGATTGGGTACTTTTTTAATATAGCGATCCAGTAAATTAATCGCTAATTTTAAGTGTACGTGCAATTTGCCAAATACCGCTTGTTCGGCAATCAAGGTAGCACGCGAGAGTAATAAACCAATTAAAATGTGTAGTTGCTTCGTAGTTAAAGTAGCTGAGTTTCCAGGTGTTTCATAGCCCAACAAGTCAAGTGTTTCTTCGAACGCCAGCGAGTTGCTATTAATAAAATTTACATCCAAACAATTAACGCTGAAAATAGCGGAATCAATAATTCGTTCTAGGCTGCGAGTAGTTGCAATTTTCTCGTTAATGATACAAGAAAATTTCAATTGATACTGCATGGCATTACTAATAGTATGCTTTAATTCATAAAGCTTGCATAAAACTTCTTCACGAGTAGTGCATTCGGCAAAGATTTTTAGTGCATTGGCACGTAGAAAAGTTAAGCTCACCAGGGAGATCTGATCAACATTAGTGGGACGTAATAAGGCTTTACACGTCATTAGTATCGAAAACAAATCTAAACCATAGCGACCGCGAACATAACTATCAGCAAAATTAAAACCACGTTTCCTCATTTCACGCATCACTATTTTGCAATGACGATAAGTGGGATCAATGCCCAACATTCGCTGCGCCGTTTTTTTAATATAAAGTCTAATTATTTTAGCCATTGTTATTCTTCTTGTTTAATGAGTTCAATATAACCTTTTTTAGGGAGCATATGTTCAACCAAATTTTTTAATGATATACCATTTGGTAATAAAACATCCTTAACTTGGTAATCCACATCAAAAAATTTAATGGTTGGTGTGGGGTTCGTTGGAGATCTGTGACGGCTTGATTAGAATCTTCTATTGCCAAACAACGTTTCAATTCCGAAAAAACTTCAGCAGCTTCTACCTGTTTATTTTCAAACAGCTGAGTATTCTTTGTTAAACCAGGAAAATGTTTTTCAACATCCATTTGAAGTGCAGGGATAGGTCTCGGATTTCCGTAAGAATGATATTTCGGCAGAGAACGAAAATGTTTTATTGTCGGTAACATCATAAGATGTTGACAGACAAAATCAGCTGCGAAAGCAGCATTTAAATTTCTTGGTTGTCTATCGAAAAACCCAGTAAAAAATGGCATATTGTACCTGTATTTATATTTATTATTTTTATAGGTCTATTATAGAGAACTAGGGTTAAGGCAATATTAATGCGGTAAAATAAGAGGGGATTTGTTTATTTAGAGGTAAAGTATTAAGGCTTTATTAAGAAAGATATAGTTTTTTTCACTTAATTACACAGCCTAAACCAGAAAGTTGCTTTTCGATTGTACATAAAAGTGCTTTTTGCCTACATTGATTTGCTAACTTAACAAAATATGGGTAGGATTTGCACCACCAGTTAAATTGAGGGATCCGTATGACATCTAAATCTGCTAATACCACACTTAGTTTATCGTTAATGACACTCGTTTTTTTCATTTTGGGCATGCTGACCTGTTTAAATGATTTGTTAGCACCGCACTTAAAAGAGTATTTTTCGCTCAATTACGCACAAACGATGTTGATCCAATTTTGCTTTTTCTTAACCTATGCCGTCATGTCATTACCGATGTCAAAAGTGGTCGAGCGGATTGGTTATAAATTCGGTGTTGTACTCGGGTTACTCATTGCGGCCTTGGGTTGTTTATTATTTGTGCCTGCTGCCGTAATGCATTTGTATTCTTTCTTTTTATTTGGTTTATTTGTATTAGCAACGGGCATTGTTTGCCTCCAGGTGACAGCCAATACCTATGTGATCGTCTTAGGTGAGGCCCGCTATGCGCCGAGTCGTTTGACGTTTGTTCAAGCAATGAACTCCGTGGGTACGACCCTTGTACCGCTCGTGTTTGGTCGAATGATTGTTGGGGGTACCGTGATCGAACCCTATACTATTATTGCTATCTGTTTGGTGCTTTTTAGTTTCGCCTTGTGTTTTTATCCGTTTCCAAAAATCGCTATTCCACCAATGCCCATGGATGAACCCCGCTCGGGTAGCATCTGGCGTAATGGTTATTTGTTACTAGGCGCCTTAGCCATATTTTTATATGTGGGAGCAGAAGTCAGTACCGGTACGATTTTGGTTAATTATTTAAACTTACCACAAATTGCTAATTTACCCCGTCCCGATGCTGCCGGCTATTTAGCGTTTTTTTGGGGCGGTGCCTTAGTCGGTCGCTTGATTGGTAGTGCGGTATTACGCATCATGAGGCCGCAAAGTGTCATTGCATTCAATTGCTTCGTTAATATCAGTTTAATTAGCGTTTCCCTCTGGTTTGCTGGGCATGTTGCCATGTGGGCTATTTTAGGGATGGGCTTATTTAATTCTATTATGTTTCCCACTATTTTTGCGATTGCCTTAGATGCGGTACCCCGTCTTAAGAACCAGGCAGCGGGTTTATTATGTACGGCCATTGCTGGGGGGGCGATTATTCCTGAACTACAAGGCCTATTAGCAGACCGAATTGGCTTGCAATATTCTTTTGTATTATTGATATTTTGTTATTTATATATCTTTTATTTTGTTATGATCAAGCCTAATAAGAAATTTAAAGAACTAGCAGGTAAAGTCATCTATGTTACACCGTCGTAATCGAAATAATAGCGCTAATTTTATTGCTGTTGACTGGGGCTCGAGTAATTTTCGTGCCTATGTAGTGGATGAACTTGGCCGTGTTGGCCAACGTACCAAGGCACATCAAGGCATTGCCCGAGTTAAAGACGAAAGTTTTCCGAAAACGACCCGTCGTTTATTAGGTAAATGGTTTAATAAATACCCTGAAACTCCGGTGATCATGAGTGGCATGATTGGTTCACGCCAAGGTTGGCAGGAAGTGGCTTATGTATCGTGTCCAGCAACGATTGGATCCATCGCTGCTGGCACCGAGAAAATTGTCAATCATACTTTTGAGCGTGATATCTATATTGTTCCTGGATTAAAGTTAGCACGTGGTAATGATGATTTTGACATCATGCGCGGTGAAGAGATCCAAGCTTTTGGTGCTTTGCAAGAGTTGCCACCCGCTGATCGCCATTTAATTTGTTTACCGGGTACGCACACTAAATGGGTTGAAATTCGGAACGGCGAAATTGTGAATTTTAAAACCTTTGTCACCGGCGAGATTTTTTCCTTGCTCGCACGTTATAGTGTGCTCAGCAGCAATATGGATGGTGTCACATACTATCCCGAAGTGTTTGCCAAAGGCTTAAAAATGGCGATGCAAAGTGATGACTTATTAGGTGACATTTTTAAAGTTCGGATCCAAGCATTACTGGGTAAATTACGTCCACCTGAAGTTTCATCATATTTGTCAGCATTATTAATTGGCGCTGAAATTAAAAGCGCCCAAAAAATGTTTGGTGATATTAAAAATATTGCTGTGGTGGCTGCGCCGTGGTTGATTGAAATGTATGAGCAATGTTTAGCGCCGTTGAATATTACTGTGACCGGCATTAAAACCGATCAAGCTTCGGTGAATGGTTTACTGCAAATATTTAAGTTATTGCCTGATAATTTAGATGAAGATATTGAAATCGGTAATAAAGCTGACGGCGTAAAATCAGCTACGCCAGCGCAACGGTTTGCGTGGAATTAATTTTCAGTACTATGCAAGAAAAAATCCAGCGCGTTTTAGAAAATGGCGTATCACAGAATTGGTTGTCCAAAAACTAACCAACTTAAGTCGCAAACTAGTGGTTTTCCCCTATTCAATGCTATTATCCACGCAATTCAAAATTAGGATCCGATGCTATGAAGAATAATCTTCGCCAATCATTATTTACCCTTATTGTTTTAGCAGCACCTACCTTATTATTTGCCGGTGGTTTTCAATCAAACGATCTCAGTCCGCGTTTACAAGGACAAGCGATGGCTGGCGACGGTGCCGATGCTGGGGATGTCACAGCCATTTTTATCAACCCTGCTATTTTATCAACCATCACTAAACCTGAAGTTTATGTCGGTGGTAGTTATGATGCATCGCGTCTCAGCATGAAAAATGCCAGTGCGCAGCATGGACAGTTTTCGGGAGCGGGTACGAGTGATCTGTTACCGGTTACCGGAACATCGACGTCGCAGTCAAATCTTGCGAGTGCCAAAATATTGCCGACTTTTTATGCGGCAATGCCTTTAAACCATGGCTTTACCTATGGTATTTCCTTCACAAGTCCATGGTCATACCAAACGAATTATGATGCGGGATCGGTCGTGCGTTACATGGCGCAAAAAACTATGATCACGTCGTATAACTTAAGCGGGCTATTAAGTTACGCGGTTGATAATCAACTGTCATTTGCAGCGGGGATCCAAAGTCAATATTTAGAAGCTGAAATATCAAACTTCGATGGCGCTGCCGATGGCGCTTCAGCCACCACCCAACCTTCCACTACCGGCGCAGATAATATGGGATTGGGTTACCTGCTCGGTGCGTTATATTCACCCAGTGATGTGACGCATGTCGGAATGAGTTATCGCTCTAAAATTGATTATCAATTACACGGCCGTGGTGATCAATATCTGTTGAGGGGTCCACAAGCGTCACCCGCAGATTGCAGCTCGACTTCAAGTAGCACGTTTAATAATTGCCATACAAATGTACAAATGGGTGTTACCACACCGAGTGTGTTAAATATGAGTTTAACCCAACAATTAACGCCGCAATGGCAATTAGACTTTACGACGCAAGTGACATTTTGGAGCGACTTTAAAGGAATTGATATTAAAACACCGGATGCGTACATTATCGATAAGCAAGTTGAAACGAGTTGGCAGAATGCGGCATTATTTTCCGTGGGTAGCAATTATCAATTAAATACGCATTGGATCTTACGCGGTGGTGTGGGTTATGATGAAACACCGACCATTAGCAATACCCGCGATGCCCGTATACCCGATAATAATAAAATTTTAGCGGCCATGGGTGCGACCTATCAATTAAATCAACATCTGCGCATCGATGCTTCTTATGAACACGCGTTTATGGATAACCAACACTTAAATAGCACGGTTAATGATGGTGAACAACGTGCCTTTCCTGATGCAATGATCCCAGCACCATCCACTTCACCTTATCAAGCAAATCAAGTGACGGCCGATTATTCTGGCTCGGCTGATCTGGTTGCGTTAGGTCTAAATTATTTATTTTAAGGTAATATATGATGAGAATGATATTAAAATTTTTTTTGTTAATCAATTTGTTAACAAATATCACGATAGCTTCAGCAAACTTTTATAGCTGTCCTAATTCTAAAGATGCTTATAATACCATCGAACATGCCGCTGCCAATTTAGTCATCGCCAAGACCGCAACCCCCGGCTGGACATTGTATCAAGCGACGACCCAGAATGCTGTCACCGTTGATTATTACACGCAAACCATACCCAATGGTTCGATCAGCGAACATGTAGAATATTTAGCTACATTTTTACAGGGTGCAGCCGCGTTTGTTGATGTCGGCACGAAACGCCATTGTTATTATCCAGCGGCGAGTGGCTTACTCAATACGGACGGCGCACCGGTAGTAACGGATGTTGCAAGTAAAAAAGACCAAGTGTTGGCGCTTGAATACGCTGCGGACGTCGATCCGAATGCAAGCTCTGCAGCGAGTGGCGCTCCCGTTAAGACATCGTTAATGCCGAAGTCGGAAGGTAATTGGCAACCGACACGCATCATTATTTTTGGGGACAGTTTAAGTGATATGGGTTATCAAGATAATTATCATCCTGGACTGATGACGTGTCCCGATGGTACGAAACAACAAAAAGAGCCTACGTACACGTCACCCTGTGGTCACGTATGGCCTGATTATTTAACACACAAACTGGGTATCCCGCTGCCCTTACCCAATAATGCCTCTCCGATCAACCCAACACTGAACACCCATGTCAGTGGTAGATTGAGTTTAACGGCGAGTACTCCTTACAATACTGATTATGCCGCGGGCGGTGCCGTGTCCGGAGGAATGCCATTTGTGGCACAAGCACCTTATTTTGCGCCGGATGTGTTGTATCAAATTGCGCAGTACACGGCACAAGTTCATGCGGATCCCAGCTTGATCAGTTCCAGTGATTTATATGTTGTGTGGATCGGTGCTAATGATGTGTTTCGAGATCTACTAAATCGTACTTTAACAGATGATACGGTGCGAAACACTAATACTCATATCATGACAGCCATCGCAAATATTAAAGCCGTTAATTCGACGGCGCATATTTTAGTTGTCGATATGGTTGATATTGGCGATACCCCATTAGGCACAATTGACAATCATATTGCGTTAAGCTCGATCAGCAAAAACCAGGGTTTGTGGATGGCCAGTTTAATTAATGAAAAGTATGATCGAAGTGTCCAAGTATTAGATACGTATATTCCAACACAAACCCTCTATAATATTCAGATGGATCCACTTCGACCTTATACTACGCTTAATGGTTATACCTTTGTGAATAATCGAAATCCCGCTTGCACCAATGCCATTATTAATACATTTTTAGCGGCCATCAGTTGTGATCCAATTGAACTCGGGCAAATCAATCCCGAACAATATGTTTTTGAAGATACAGTGCACCCGACCGATCAAATGGATCGAGTGATTGCGGATATTTTTTATCAACGGATCACGACGGCAGTGTGGCCGTATTAGAAATTTCTTATTAGACTTCTTTCCAAACTAGAAGATTGAGTGATTAATCAAGGCGCAATGAGTACCGTAGCGAAGCATATATGAGACATATGTGAGCAACGGAGCGCAATTGCAACGCAGAGTAATTACTTAAGATTCGGTTTGGAATGAAGTCTATTGATTCCAATCAGTAGTCGTAGCAGCAGCTGCTGCTTGTTTCACCACGGGTTTTTTCACCGGATGCGCCGGATGTTTCACTGCCGCTTTATGAGCCGGAGTTTTGTGTACCGGTGCTTTATGCGTCGCTGGTTTTTTTACTGGGTGATGTATCGCTTTTTTAACAGGCTTAGCCGGATGCGTTACTTTCTTCGCTATGACTACTTTAGGTTTCGCAGGTGTCGTAGCCGTAAACGGTGCATCCGTCAACCACGCATTAATTTGATCCACATCATTCGCATTTAATGAGCCAGCCGCTTCTTTTAAAGCGATGGTGTTAGTGATATAGGCATAACGATCTTTCGCATATTGAGTTTGTGCTTTATATAAATTACTTTGCGCGTTTAACACATCCGCAATGGT
>SHZH01000044.1 GCA_009692385.1 Gammaproteobacteria bacterium
GTCGTTACGTCTTAGCTTTAGCAAGATCCAACGTAGCTTTATTGGCTACGATAAAAACAAACAAGCCCAAGCGCCCAATACAATTTCCTATGATTTATCAACTGCACAGATGGTGTAAAAAAAGATGAAATTAAAATGGATATTTTTGTTATTAATAATAGTGCCAGTAGTGATTGTACTGGCGCTGATTGGAAAAAACTATGCGGTAAATACGTATCGAGATTGGAAATATGCACCGACAATTAACCCGAAACCGAAATATTTTATGACGGTGAAGGTTAATATTGATGCTGCGTTGAAAAAAAATATTACAGTTGATTTGAATGCGATTTATGAAACTAATAATCTTGCTTGTAAAGGCTGGCCAAATGGTCAGGTTAATGAAGGCGGTGTTAAAGTCAATCGAGAAAAAATAACCACATATAAAATTAAATCTACTGATACGGTTAATCAACTTGAGAATTCAATATCATTGGATAAATTTCGAAAAGGATCATGTGATTGGAATGCATCATATTTTTACTATAACTTTCAGTTTCATCAAAACAACTATGGAGATTTTGGAGTTGGATTGAACAATAACTATTTTTCTGCAGGTATCACGACCGATGCAATTCAAGGAGCAGTTGAAAAAAGCAAACAAGATCTTCAACCAAATATTAAATATCAAATAGTTGATTCTTGGTATTGTTCTTTAAATGGCAAATGTCGATTAAAAACAGAATATCAAAAATCTGACCAGTATATATATTTAATTAACTATTATTTGGATAACACCCATGATTAGCATCAAAGAATACGCATTACTTTCTCAGCATATTTATGATGTAAAAGGATATTCATTGCCAAAAAATTGGCTATATCTTAAAGATGTCGACTCTAGCATCACGCCTGCTAGCAATTTCTTCGCAGGTTTATATATCAAATTCCGAGCAGGAGTAGCTGAAGATGCCGTGATTGCTTTTCGTGGTACCGTGTTTAGCAATGCTCAGAATCTCTTTGAAGATGTGGTGTCGTGGTATTCATCAGCATTAGGTACAGGCATGCATGATCGTGCGCCAGGATATTTTAAAAATGCTGTTAATTTCGAATCTCGTGCTCGCCAATACTTACGTGATCACTTCCCAAAGTTAGCTCATTTAAGTCATCTACGGTATACGGGGCATTCTCTCGGTGGGGCTTTGGCACAATTATTATCGGCAACTAATTTCCCTGTACCCAGTGTCTCTTTTAACTCACCCTCATGTCGAAATATTTGTCCGAAGAGCAGTGAAGAGCGTTGGGGTTTGGTTAACAATATTAATTCACGCTATGGCATTCTCAATAAATTAGGTGGTGTGCCCATTGGCAAAACGCATCAAATAAACATTCCGCAATTTCAAGATGAAGCCAAAGCGCTCTTGGCGCATTTTAATGAGAAACGATTTTCTGAAGGTCGTGCGTTAGAGCAAATAGGGGGTTCGATCAGCAAAACAAGTGGCGCCGCCGGAATGGCCTTATCTGCAGAAGGTACTGTATTGGAAGTGGAGGGTTATGCCAGTTCATTATCAGGCTTAGTTGATGCACCACACGAACAGGCGGAAGCTGCGATATGCGCCAAAGTAGAAGAGTTTTTGTTATCGGGAACTTTTTCAATCAAACCCAGTCAAGCTAACTGCAATTCATTGGTGACAGTTATCTCAGCGCCTACCGCGATCGAAGCCATTATGGCGCAGCATAGCATTGATAACATGCTGTCAACTTTGAGTGAACATTGTCCTGAGATTGCAGGCTTAATTATATAGTCATCAAATATGAATTTATTATTGCCATTCTGTTGTTTATAAGCTACAATCCATGAAACAAGTCCGTATATACAAAACACCTGCTGGAATAGAGCCATTCAATCGCTGGCTGAGTAGCATTAAAGATCCGACACTTAATGCTCGAATTAGAACACGACTTGCTAGATTGTACTTAGGTAATGAAGGTGATCATGAAGCAGTAGGTAGAGGTGTTTACGAATTACGATTAATGTTCGGTTCAGGATATCGTATTTATTACGCAAAATCAGGAGAGATGATCATTGTTTTGTTAAATGGTGGTGATAAAAAAAGTCAAAGCAAAGATATTCAATTAGCACAACAGTACTGGGCAGAATTCAAAGGTAATTATCATGAATGAAAAATTTATTTTAGCGCGTACAGGAGATTATCACCAAAACTTAATGGAAAGTTTGGCGGATAAAAAATATGCCGTTATTTATCTCAAAGTAGCATTGGAAGAATATGAAATCGATCGTGATAGTAATGCGTTCATGCTTGCGTTGCGTCATGTCGCTGAAGCGCAAGGTGGTTTAAGTAAATTAGCAAAAAAAGCGGGGCTCAATCGGGTGCATTTATATCGAACACTTTCGGAAAAAGGAAACCCTGAATTATTTACTTTGGAAAATATTCTACGTGCATTAGGCTTTAGATTATCAATTGAGATAGCTTAGGTAAATTGTTTTGCGGTGAGTACACCACAGCTTAAATTGGTCACGAGCGTAAAATTAACGTAACAACTGGAGAAACGCGTATGTCGAATATTTTTATGGAAGTTAAAGGGATCGAGGGGGATGCTTCGGCCGGTAGCGAATTGTCACCATATTTTAAATTGCTGTTAAGCGATGTTATTATTTCGGAACATCACACTCACGCGATGGCCGATGTTAAACCCGTTGAGTCGTTTTTCTGAAGGTCGTGGGTTAGAGCAAATAGGGGGTTCGATCAGCAAAACAAGTGGCGCCGCCGGAATGGCCTTATCTGCAGAAGGTACTGTATTGGAAGTGGAGGGTTATGCCAGTTCATTATCAAGCTAACTGCAATTCATTGGTGACAGTTATCTCAGCGCCTACCGCGATCGAAGCCATTATGGCGCAGCATAGCATTGATAACATGCTGTCAACTTTGAGTGAACATTGTCCTGAGATTGCAGGCTTAATTATATAGTCATCGGAAGCATAGGTTAATCACCCAATAAAAATAATTGATAAATTAGCTTTGTCAGCATGCGAATTATATCGTATAATTATAAAATGCAAATAAATTTGGACGATGAATGGATAATATAACCCGTGCTGAAGAGGCCATTGGCCTGTGTGATCGTTTGTTGCAACGACAGCTAAATCAAATTATGCACCACGAAGCCTTTCAACGGCTTGAAGCTGCTTGGTGCGGTTTACAGTTATTGGTGAGCACGGTGAGTAAAGCACAGCGTATTAAATTGCGTTTTTTGCAAATTAACCTAAAGGAATGGATCAAAGAGCTCAATAGCACGGCCGATTTTGAGCAGTCAATTTTATTTAGAAAAATTTATACCGAAGAATTGGATCAGCCGGGTGGAGAACCTTTTGGTTTGTTAATAGGTGATTATTATTTTTCACATCGCGTGGATCCCCATGTGAATTCTCAACTGGGTGAACAATTAGGCGCACTGCAGCAAATGGCAAAAATTTGTGCGGCGGCGTTGACTCCGTTTGTTACCTCGGTCGATGCCACATTTTTTGGTATCGATAATTTTGCCGATCTGCAGTCTACGGTAAATTTCGAACGCTTGCTGACGGCCAGTGAATATTATCGTTGGCACAAATTGCGACAAGATGAACAAGCACATTTTATTGGTTTAACCTTACCCCGAATTTTAATGCGTAAACCGTATCGGGTTGATCGCAGTTCGGCAAAACAGCGCTATTTTAGTGAAACCCTGGTACAGCACGAAGACTATTGTTGGGGAAATGCCTGCTATGCTTACGCCAGCGCCGTGCTCCGTTCCTTTGCCGAAACAGGATGGTTTATGAGTATGCGTGATAAAATTAACGCGACAGACGCACCAGCATTATTAACGCTAACGCGCGATGGATCAAAAATAACGACCGAATGCTTAATTACCGATAACCAGGAAAAACGGTTAAATGATGCCGGATTTATCGCATTATGCGATCATCGTTTAAGCAGGAAAACAACGTTTTATAGCAATCAGTCAGTTAAGCTTGTCAACGGTGTGCGAAAAGAAGAGGAGCAGGTCAACGTGAAACTCAATACGTTATTACATTATGTTTTATGTGCTAGCCGATTTGCACAATATATTAAAGTCATTATCCGCGACAAGGTGGGTAGTTTTTTAAGCCATGAAGCCTGCGAAACGTACCTGACTAAATGGCTGAGTCGATATTGTTCCTCAGCAGAAGGTCAATCGCTTGAAGCCTTGGCAAAAAATCCATTAACGTATGCCGATGTAACAGTGAGTGAAAAAAAGGGCGATCCGGGTAATTATTATTGCTCGATCATTATCAGCCCACACTCGCAGTTCGACGAGATCCGTTCACAGCTTAAATTGGTCACGAACGTAAAATTAACTTAACAACTGGAGAAACGCGCACGTCAACTAAAAAAAGGATCAACGAGCTCCAAATTACAGTTTGTAAAATCACGAATATTTCTTGTTGCTAATATCGCGGAATTTATCAAGGCTATTGCCGCAATTTTCCCATCAAGAATACCGAGTGGTTTCCCCATTTTTTTTCGTTTACTCATTAATACGCCATAGGCATTAGCTGCAGCTTCATCAAAAGATAGCACTCGATGTTTAAAGGCATTATTAATAGCATGTTGGAATCCATTTTCTAACGCATCGCGACGTTTATCATTTGGCAAAATGCCTATCCCGTATAATATTTCTGCAATACTGATCGTAGTAATAAAAAGTTGCGTAACAAGTTGTTGCTCTAACCAGCTTTCAACCTTCGGTTCTGGTGCTGATTTCATTAGTTCAGACAAAATATTAGTATCAAGAATAATCATTTGTCGAAACTCATTGGTTCATGAGGAAGATGTGGGTCGTGCATTTTTAACGAATCAACGCCATTTTTTGTACCGAAGTGTTTTCGAAAAATTCCGCTAATAGAGTCAGGGATCGCGACGGCTTGATAGATGATCCGTCGAGCTTCTTCTTCCATCGACACTGCATGATGTGCTGCTCTAATTCGCAGCTGTTCATACGCTGTTTTATCTAATTTTCTGATACTTAGACTAGCCATGATTGATAACTCCTAATTAGTTATGTAAGCATCTTACATATGTTAATGGTAGCTCATGCTGGCAATGCTGGCAAGTGCTAGCATATATACATACATGAGGATTTTGAGCGAGTTTGCAACAAAGCAGATTGCTTTTTGCGTAAGTTCTAATGTGTTATGATCTTAGATGCTTATGATAAATCATACCGGAACTCTCTACTGCGTGGCTACTCCCATCGGCAATTTGGCTGATTTTAGTGCGCGCGCTATTGAAACCTTAAAAACAGTTGATGTGATTGCCGCTGAAGATACCCGCCATAGTCAACCGCTATTAGCGCATTATGCAATTAGTACACCTATGTTTGCTTACCATGAGCATAATGAATCCGAGCAAACGACAAGTATTATTAAGCAGCTCTTAGCCGGAAAAAATATCGCTTTAATTAGCGATGCGGGGACGCCGCTAATTAATGATCCCGGTTACCAATTAATCAAACAGGCGCGTGCAGCGCAGATCAACGTTGTGCCGATCCCTGGTGCGTGTGCCATTATCACTGCTCTACAAGTTTCAGGTTTACCAACCGATCGATTTTATTTTGCTGGTTTTCCACCTACTAAAGAGATCGCGCGACAAAATTTTCTTACTGAATTAAAACCCATGACATGCACCTTAATTTTCTACGAAGCACCGCATCGCATTTTAGATTGCTTGCAATCAATGAGTGTTGTCTTTGGATCTGATCGGAAAGCCGTCATAGGACGCGAATTAACCAAAAAATTTGAAACGTTTTATAATGATTCACTCGAAAATATTATTAATTATTTCTCAGCTCATGCTGAGCAACAGCGTGGCGAATTTGTAGTGTTAATACATGGCGCTCCTGAAATAAATGCTGAAATCGGTTCTGAAATACAAGCGATGTTAAAGATATTATTGCAAGAATTGCCATTAACTCAAGCTGTTAAATTGGCAGCACAGATCAGCGGCATTAAAAAAAATACGTTATACGATTTGGCATTAGCTTTGCAGAAAACAGAATAAGAAATTTTAAAATAAAAAATGGGAAGTCATCATGTTCGGACAGCATTCTACGCTACCAAATCTACCAACATTAATCACTCCAGAACCAATTGATGTTTCAGATGGCATTCAAAATTTTGTGTTTGCTTTTGATCTTGATGACACTGTATTCAGAAACTCTTCCGCTATTCGGTCAGGTGAGCACTATTACATGAGAGACGCAATAGCCGATTTAGCTTTTACAATGGAGAGTCTTCGTGCGATGCTAAAGCAGATCAACGATCAGATCAAACCATTACGCAAGCGCTTGTTTGTCGCATTGATTACGCATAAATTCAGTGTAGATACCCGAATTTTATTGGCAGCTTATATTTTTCATGAGTATCTTTATCATCGTCAAGACGCTTCTTGGCGATTGAAACCAGCATATATAAATTCGCGCGCAGGTAAACAACTTTATTATCGTTTTGAGGGCATTGATGAACATCGACACTACCATGGTTGCTTTGATTATCGCACTGAGCGTTCGGAATCAGCAATATTATTGCTGCATAATGGTCGGTATCAAAACATTAATAAGCATCAAGGATTAGTTGATATTGCTCAGAAGGTTTATAACGCGAAACCAGAACATGTCGGTCTACTCGATGATCAAGTTTATAATTTACGTACTATTTGTCCGGTAGTATCCCTACCAATATTAATTAAGCTCGTAGCACCCCTGATGCATTCCAAGCCATTACCTTACTTGCTCGTTAAGAAGGGAACAGTGATGGCGACAATACAAGATATTGTCCAGAAAGACGCGATTCAACGCGCAGTAGAGGGTCCATTAGTTGCTTTGGCAAGATATTTACACTTGACTTCAGTAACGGATATTGCCGAGCATAGTGAATATTTTACTGAATTTAGAACCGGTGATCAGTATTTAGATCATTTAGCCGGTCATATTTATCAATGGATCATGAGAGCATCGTAAATTTAGTGTAAAATGCCGATCCAAGTTGGCCAAACAGTCGCTGAGGTATAACAACCTTGGAGGAAAGTCCGGGCTCCAACGGGCAGAGCACCAGGTAACACCTGGGCGGTGTGAGCCGACGGAAAGTGCCACAGAAAATATACCGCCAATTAACTTCGGTTGATCGGTAAGGGTGAAAAGGTGCGGTAAGAGCGCACCGCGTTGTTGGTAACAATAACGGCACGGAAAACCCTGCTCGGAGCAAGACCAAATAGGACCTCGTTAATTCGTGGCCCACGATGAGGTCGGGTAGGTCGCTCGAGGGTGTTAGTGATAACACTCCCAGATGAATGACTGTTCACGACAGAACCCGGCTTATCGGCCAACTTGGATCTTTTTTAACATGAATAAAATTCAACTGTTCGATGTCGATGGTACGTTAACGTATAATGCGGTGGATAAACCGCAGGCACAAACTATTTATCCTACTTATGGCTATTGGCCACTACTATCCTCCCAATTATGTAAAAATAAAAATCGTTTTCGTAAAGCAGTGACACGTTGGGAAAAAAGCATGCGCACCGAAACTGATCCGGATGCCTCTTCATTTAAGATAATGGCACTCGTCGTGCAAGAACATCTGCGTAATGAGATCGGTGCTGAACAATTACGCCAAACCGCGCGCGATATTACCCGTAATTTTATTAAATACGATATTGTGCAATTAGCGGCTCTTGAATATATTAATCGTTGTTTAGAAAAAAATATTTACTGTGTGCTGACGACGGGAAGTTATCTGGATGGCTTGCGTGGCATGGTTGATGTTTTGCAAGAACAACATTTATTACTTAAATCCGATTATTTATTATTAAATGGCGCGGAGATCAATTGGGCTGCTCGTGAATTGTTACATGCCAATATCGGTCACTATAAAGTCGATAAATTATTCCAAACTATTAAAGATAAAAAAATCACGCCCTATACCATTACCGCCGCCTTCGGCGACGATCCCTACATCAACGATAAAGCGATTTTAGAACAAGCACCCACTGGCTGCGCGTTTGTGATCAAATCAAAAAAAAATGTGGCGAGAAAGTTTTCTGAAGATTTTGTGTCAATTACCTGGGAACAGTTTTTACTGTCCGTAGTTTAAAAAATAATCCAGCTGATCCATCAGCTTGCTGAAAAATGGATTAAAGGTCAGGCGGCGTAGGCGGTGAAATTTTTCATTTTCAGTGCTGAGGGCACCGAGGAAAACCGAGGTGTCTTGAATTTCATTTTTCGACTCTTGGATCGGTTCTTGATGATCGCCTTTTTTACCGTAGTGGAGATTAGTCGGCGCGACCGGAATGGCGACATGTGACATGTCTAAAATTTTCTGGGATAATTTTTTACTCGGTACCAAATTGATTTGTGGATTTTTATAATTGTAACCACTATTACCATATAGCATAAACATATTGTCTGGATTGACGCAGCGCTCAAAAAACTTAATGGCGGCATCACAGCGCACGGTTTCATCATCTTCACTCATGGCCATAAATACCGGTATGCTGAGCGTGCGTTTGGCAAGTGCCCTATTATTTTCGGAAATGATCCGTTTTAAATGATAAGCGGAATTAACTGGAAAAGAGGTGTACTTCGTGTAGTCGGGACACTCATTACGTAAGATCCATTTTTGATCTTTGAATAACCAGCGAAACGTGCGCAATAACCGCACGTAAATCGAGGTGATTGTGTTGATCGCAATGGCGGGGGATAACAACACTAAACCAGCAATCGGTGGCGTGGATTTAGTGTGGTACAAGACTTCATGTAAAGCCAGCGCTGCACCCGTCGAAAAACCAACGAGATACAATTCATCAACCTGGTTGGCAAAACTTTTCACACCATATTCGGTTGCTTTAAGCCATTCTCGATACGAGGTGGTGAGCAGATCAGCAGGAATGGTCGCATGGCCCGGTAATAAAATAGCGCGCACTAAATAGCCTTGTTTTACCAAGTGGTTGCCAATATCACGCATAATAAACGGTGAGTCAAATAAACCATGGATGAGCAGGGCACCTTTGTGATTCGGTTTTTCTGGAGCGAGTTCAAAAGGTGAATTTAATTCGATATGTTCTTCATTGATCGGTAGACGTACATCCTCACGCGCTTTACGCAGCATGGCACGTACCGCTTGACAGTATGCTTTAAACGATAAGTTTTTATAAATGAAATGACTATTTAATCCTGATGCTTGAAAATTATGCAGGATATTTGATAGTGTCATTAATGTGCTCCCATCTCCATTTTTTCCATGCGACTGACCTTTACTAAAAATATGAGTGGTATGATTGCTAAAAATCCTAACGTCGTCAACCAATAACTATTCAGATAAGCAATTATATTGGCATGGGCAGACAGCAGCTGACCCAGCTGCATGGGCACCGTCGGATCCGTAATTTGGAGATGTTGGGCGTGTAACCAATGGTGGAGATTTGGGTTGAAATTATTAATATGACCGCCGAGACGATTCCAGTTGATTTGCGTTTGTTCGACCAAGACGGTACTCAGCACCGCAACGCCGATTGAGAGTCCCAAGCTACGCCCGAAACTAAAAATTCCCGTTGCCGAAGCAATGTCTTTAGGATGTAGAGTCGCAAATACGATGGTGGAAAGTGGCGAGAAGGTAAGTCCCATGCCAATTCCCTGGATCACGCCGATCCACGCCATCGTTCCCATATTTACGTCTAAATTCCAACCTGACATACAATAGGTGCCGAACGCAGTAACCAAAAGCCCCATGATAATGACCCGTTTAGCATTGAACCATTTGACTAATAGTGGCGTAAATGGCATGCATAATAAGGCCGCAATGCCGCGTGGTGCCATGACCAAGCCGGCTTGATTGGGTGGATAATCCATCAGCACTTCGATCATCAGTGGTTGTAATACCAAGACACCAAACAACGCCATGCAGTAGAACATCAAGATCAAGGTGCAGACGGTAAATTGCCGATCTTTGAACAAGGATAAGTTAACTAAGCTATGGGGGTTGTCCGCGCAGCGAATAATAAATGCAATAATACAAAATACCGAGGTGACGAGTAAGGTGAGAATATAATTTGAATGCAGCCAGTCATTGCGGGAACCTTCTTCGATAAACGTTTGCAAACAACCAATGCCGACAGCTAAAAAAATCAAGGCTAACCAGTCAATCGGTTTAGGTTTGATTTCCGATTCAGTGATCAAGTTGGTCGCTAACACAAAGGCCAAAATACACACGGGAATATTAATAAAAAATACCCAATGCCAAGAAAGATTTTCGGTGATGTAACCACCGAGGGTGGGGCCGAGGATCGGGCCGACTAGAATGCCCATACTCCACACCGCCATCGCTTTGCCGAGTTCTTCGCGAGAGAAGGTATCACGTAGAATATATTGTGATAAAGGGATCAAGGCTGCGCCAAACACGCCTTGTAATGCACGGAAAATAATCATCTCAGTCAGATTAGTCGAGATGCCGCAGAGCACGGACGTAATACCGAAACCCACAATATTGATCATCAATAATTTTTTTCGACCAATGTTGTCCACTAGAAAACCCGTCATGGGCATGATGATGGCGGAAGCCACGACATACGCCGTGACCACCCAAGTGATCTGTGACACCGTGGCACCGAAAGTGCCCATCATGTCGCGTAATGACACATTCACAATCGTGATATCAAGTACTTCCATCACAGCGACTAACATGACGGTGGCGGTGATCAACCATTTGGTAGTAGTGCTGTGGGTAATTAATGGCTCAGCGCGCATCAGTGATGACCGCGGTGACGGTATCGACAGTTGCGTGTGCGCTCGTTCCCGCTATCAGTGGATAGCGCAGATTAGAATTGATGATAATAATTTTAACAGGCACACGTTGTGTGACTTTCACCCAATTACCGGTCGCATTTTCGGCGGGCAATAAGGAGAACACGGTACCGCTGCCGGGACTAACGCTTTGCACGATGCCTTTAAACGGGTGATCCGGATACATGTCGACGTTAATTTCGGCAGTCTGACCTGGCTTGATGCGTTTCAATTGAGTTTCTTTAAAGTTAGCATCTACCCAAAATTCTTGTTGCTCGACTAAGGCAAATAAATCATACCCTTTGGTGACACTGTCGCCGATCCGCGTTTGGAGATCTGCTAAGACACCACTTTGGGGTGCTTTGATCAAGGTGTTTGCCAGATCGTATTCAGCCTGGCTGAGTGCCGCCGTAGCCTCTTCGAGTTGGGCATTGATTTGATCGGCTTCAGCACGCGCTGCACGGCCGGTTTTAATCAGTGGAAAAATACGCTTAGCACGTTGTTGTGCCAATTTTAATTGGGCATCAGCTTGCTGTACGGCATATTGATATGGTCGCGGATCAATTAATACTAAGGGTTGTCCTTGAGTCACTGCTTCGTGATTTTGCACGAATATTTGTGTGACGAAGCCACTTACTTGAGGTGCCACATGCACAATATTGGCTTGAATATAGGTATCATCAGTAGACGGGTAGCGCGTCGAATGAATGTTGTAGAGCCCAATAAAAACGATGATCAACGCGGTGATGGCAATCAGCATGAACCACGCCATTTTTTTATTTGATTTTTTCGCTTTAGTTTTCGTCATATGTCTTCACTTCCTGTGGGCGAATTATAGCCTTGATTGATGGTCTCGGCTATCTAAAAAGTCAATTGATAAACAGTCGTATGGCGATACGGTTTCTCGGGGGTGATGACGCAGGAAGGGAAGCTAAGTTGATTCACCGCATTCGGGTAATTATGCGTTTCAACGCAAAAACCACCATATTGCGGAAACTGTGTTAAATGATTACCCGTATAAAACTGAAAACCGTGTTGGTCGGTATAAACCTGCAAACCCCGCCGGGTTTGCGGATCGCGAAATTCAGCGGCTAAGCGCAATATGCGTTCTGGATTATCTAAAATAAAATAATGATCCAGATCTTTGCCAATTTTTTGCCAATTATGAAAATCTAAAGCGGTGTTTTGTGTAGAGAGAACTTGCCCCGTTGGAATTTGTTCGCTATCGGTTTCTAAATAACGTGAGGAATAAAATTTCGCTTCTTGCTGTACTACAGCTTGACCACTACCGGCCAAATTCCAATAGGTATGATTAGTGAGATCTAATGGCGTAGTTTGATCCGTCGTTGCATGATAATCAATTTGTAACGCATTATTATCATCGAGCTGATAGGTAACATAAATATCAAGATTGCCCGGAAAACCAGCTTCGCCTGACGGACTAAAGTAATGTAGCTTTACAACTCGCTCATTTGCTTCGACAATATCCCAGCTAACTTGATGCAAAGCTGTCGAACCAGAATGCAAGCAATTTTTACCATACTCATTTTTTTCTAATTGATAATTCAGATCGTTAATTTTAAATTTCGCATTGGCGATGCGATTACAAATTCGCCCAACAATAACACCCAAATAAGCGGTATTTTTAGTTTTATAATCAGCCAGATTTTCGAATCCCAAGACTAGTTCAGTACCATCAGGCAATTTTACCGATTGAATGACCGCACCGATCTGGCCGATGGTGATGGACATGTTATGTCGATTAACTAGCGTATATGCTTGATATAAATTTTTCATAGTTTAATGTAGGTCGGCTTACGCGAAGCAAGCCGACATTCCTTATTCAAAATTACAATTTTGGATTACTTCCGGCTCAACTTGTCCCCAGTCAGCGGTATAACGACCTAATTCGACTTCGTGTTTAAAGGTACTATACGGCCAATCAATTACCTTATCAACATAAACATGCTTTACTGGATTGTAATAAATGTAATCCAAATGCCTATAAAGATCATTTTCATCTCGAATTACATGTTCCCAGAATCGGTTTTGCCAAAGAGGTTTTTGAGGGATTTTTCTAGAACAATAACTTTTTATTAATCGCCATCGAATAGAAAAATCAGAATCATGCTCTGGCATTTTCCAGATGGTATGTATATGATCAGGCATTACTACTAATGCCTCAACTTTAAAAGGATATTTTTTGCTGACATGTGCAAGCGACTGCTTGAATATTTTGACATTATTAACGTCAGAGAGAACAGGTTGGCGCGCATGCGTTACTATTGTGAAGAAGTAATATGATCCTGCTTGATAGGCTCTACGATATTCAGACATTTTTTCTTTCAATTGGTTTGCCTGCTTGCTTCGCTTAAGCAGGCCTACGTTTATTAAATATTTTTCATGTGTTTATGTAGGTCGGCTTAAGCGAAGCAAGCCGACAGCCCATTTAATTCAACACCGTCCGGCACACTGTCCACACTTCAATCTTTTGCGCCCC
>SHZH01000045.1 GCA_009692385.1 Gammaproteobacteria bacterium
ACGTCTTTAGTAAACGCTCGGCTTTTTCAAACTCCGTAGTCACCGCTGCTAACACCGGTTTACTCAACCAACGCGACACAACATACACAGCAACGCTATTAAATACAAACCCCGGAAGCAAACTATATAAGCTAAACATTCCGCCGTGCTTACTTAAGCTTTCCCAGATCAAGACTGTGAGAGCACCGACAATCATGCCTGCAATCGCGCCGCCTGTGGTCATTCGTTTCCAATATAAACTGATCAATACGATCGGGCCAAAGGATGCCCCTAAACCTGCCCAGGCGTAACCGACTAACGCAAAGATATTGCCACCCGGACGCGAAGCGATCCAAATCGCAATGCCGCCAATGACCAATACCGACGCACGAGCGATCCACACCAAATTTTTACTCTTCGCTTTTTTAAAGATCAGGTGATAAAAATCTTCAGAGGCAGCGCTGGCGGAAGATAATAATTGTGCCGAGGTCGCACTCATCGCTGAGGATAAAACACCGGCGACTATTAATCCGGCTAACCAGGGATTTAATAATATTTTTGCTAATTCAATTAAGATCATCTCCGGATGCTGCAGTGCTTTACCAGCGAAAAAAGCTTGGCCCGATAGTCCGGTAAATACCGCAAAATATAGGGCTAAGATCATCCACGTCATACAAATTAATTGCGCCACCGGAATAGCGTTTTTACTGCGTGCAGCCATAAAGCGCACAATAATTTGTGGTTGACCAAAATAACCTAAACCCCAAGCCAATAATGAAACAACTCCGATCAGTGAAATACCATGAAACGCATCAAAATAATGTTGGCCTTTGACTGCTAAGTCATTCAGCGTCGCTTGCACACCACCAAGATGATGCATCGTGACAATCGGTACAATAATTAAGGCAATTAACATTAATGTCCCTTGGAAAAAATCGATCCAACTCACGGCAACGAAACCGCCTAAACAGACATAAGCAATGATCACCAATGAACCAATTAATAACGCGTGAATATAGGCCAGGCCAAACAAGGCTTGTACTAAATAACCCGCAGCGACGAAACCAGCGGCGGCGTAAAACGTAAAAAACAAGAGCACGACCGCCGCGGTCACCATGCGTAAGATGCGCGTTTTATCTTGAAAACGATTGTCAAAATAAGCAGGAATAGTGAGCGAGTCATTCGCAATTTCGGTGTACACCCGTAAACGCCGCGCCACAAATTGCCAATTTAAATAAGCACCAATAGACAAACCGATCGGCAACCAAATTTGGTTAATACCATTGATTAATACCGCACCGGGTAAAGCGAGCAATAACCAACTGCTCATGTCGGAAGCACCCGCTCCTAACGCCACCACCGGCCCCGGCAAATGCCGCCCACCCAGAATATAATCTGACAAATTTGACGTCACACGATTGGCATAAAAACCAATCACAAAAACCACTACAATATAGAACAGAAAAACTAAAACGAGAGGCGAAGAAAACAAGGTCGTATTCATATGATATCACTCTTAAATTATTTTTTTGAACGATTGTGTTTGTTGCGAATTTCAAAGCGGATATAGTAAATCGTGCTTAATACAATAATGCCCAGCATCGGCACGGTAGCTAGAAACCAGGTGGCAGTAGTAAACGTCATTGATCACCTCAAGTGTTAATTTTCCCTTACGCTTCATTCAATCCATTACTGGCTATTCTAACGTAAAACTCTAAAAGAGCTAATTATTTTCTCTGTTTATGGCTCAGTTAATATTAGCCTCATCTGCTTTTCCTATGATAATTAATCATAACTATTCAGTAGTTTCACGGATAAAATTCGGCATCTTGGCTTTAAATAACATATTAAGGACATCGGTCGCCACAAATACAACTTAATAATCTATCAATTTGTGACCTCAAGTTTTCTTCGGTGGATTTAATTTAATGCCACGTTCGGCCAACAATTTCTTGATTTCCGGTAGTGCTTTTTGTGCGGCTTGTTCACCATCATGAATTAATTGAGTCTTCTTGTCGATATCGAACATCTGGATCGTGCCAACGCTCGGTGTAATAATGACATCGGCGCCGCGCGCGCTCATCTTATTCATATTCAAATGCATGATAACAAAAGCACGCTTGTAAATACCTTCTGCGGTACGGGGAATTTCTGCCGGTAATTGTTCAGCTAGATTGACGGCGATGATCACTTCAGGATGATAACCTTGCACCATATCGACGGCGATGGGATCGGAAACGCCTCCATCAATTAGTTCATAACCATATAAGAAAACAGGATCAAATAAAGCGGGGATAGCGGCTGATGCCTGCACGGCGGGAGCGATCGGGCCGCTGTCTAATTTGACCGGCGCGCCAGTTTTCAAATCCGTAGCAATGACGATCAACGGAATTTGTAATTGATCAAACCTTTTGGCTTTCATGTTTTTGAGCAAAAATTTTTGTAACTGATAGCCTTTAAATACGCCTTCACTGCGCGGTACATTATTAAAATCTAAAATATGGCTTAAACCGACGCGGATCACAGCAGTTTGCACCGCATCAATATTAGCTTGATCAGCATATAAAGCGCCGATGATACTACCTGCACTCGTACCGACGATCAAATCAATCGGCACTCCTGCTTTTTGCAAGACCTTGATGACACCGACATGAGCAAAGCCCCGGACACCGCCGCCGCTTAATATTAAAGCGACGCGTGGTTTCGAGATAGAGAGATGGGTACTTGGTTCGGTAGCCGGGATGGTTATATCGGGTCGTGAACCCGCACAAGCCGCTAATAAAATAGCAACTAAGGCAAAGCTGGCAATTTTGAGAGATGTCATCACGTGTCTTGTAAGCATAATTTTTACTATTGTAAATGCTGTAAACCTAGGCCAGGAAATAATGTGCCAATGCCAGTCGCTAACATATTAAAGCCAATAGCCGTAATAATTAGCCCCATGGTACGACCCAAAGTCTTCAAACCCGTATCACCTAAATGTTTACCAATACTCGGCGCAAAGCGCAAAATAATGCCGCAAATAATCGCCAAGATCATCGTGAGTAAGGTAAAAATACTTCTATCAAGCACTGAGGAGTAACGTTCCGCCGTTGCAATAATTAAAGCGATCACGCCCGGTCCTGCGGTTAAGGGAAGTGCTAATGGTACAACAGCAATGGCAGGTTTATAGATTGGAATGGCGTGGGATGAAGATCCGCTGGCTTGAGTGTCGGGCATGATTTTCGGTAGGATCATGCCAATGCCGACGATAATTAAAATTAAGCCACCAGCACCTTGGAATGCGGGTAAATTTAAACCGAACAATAATAAAAATAAATGCCCCATCCAAACGCTGATCATCATAATAATCGCCACCGCGAGGGTGTATTGCATATTAATGATTTTTAATTCTTGTGCGGTATAAGCCGAGCTCATCGAAAGAAAAATAGCGGCGACGCTCAGCGGGTTAAGCAGCGCAAATAAACTGACAAAGATTGTAGATAGGACTGCAATTGTCATGGTTAGAAGCTAAAGCCAACCCCTAGCGTTGTAATATTTATGGTGGGTAAATTATTTTGGCCTTGTACTTGTTGATACTGTAATTGCGTATATAAAAAAGGGAAAAATTTCAAACCAACCCCAACTCCCCATAACAAGCCATCGGCGTTTTTGCCACTTACATGAATGGTGTCAGTGCTGAAATCACCTTGATGTAATTGCGCATAACCTATTTTACCTAACAAATACAAAGGTCCAAAAATACTCGGTGTGGCACGTAAAGCAAGATGAGTAGAATAAATGTCGGTTGGTATTTCTTGATTGCCATCTTTATATTTAATATCCCCGTAACGGGTATATCCCAGTTCTGCACCAATACCCAAAAACATTACGCCAGCGTTAACGTTCCAGCCAAAATGATTGCTGTCATTAAGATTAAGATTTTTAGAGCGCTCATTAATATTAGCCGAGCCGGTTCCAGAATATCCTACGTTAGCTTCAATAAATGGGCCGGTGTCGGCAAACGCGCCAGTACAAAAAATGCTACCTATCAATACTACTAATGACAACTTTTTCATAATCTATACCTCAAAAAAACAATCGTAAATTCTACCATAATTTTCTATTTAAATGTCAGCAAAATTCCTTGATAAACTGATTCAGGCAGAGCGACATAATCCAAACTATTGGCTGCTGGCGCACCATTTTGATAACACCAGGTAAAAAAGTTAGCTAAACGGAGTTTCAATTGTGCATCCTGACTGCTCGGCATCAAAATAAAAGTCGTTGCAACAATGGGCCAGCTATCCGCGCCAGGCTGGCTCGTTAATATTTGATAGAAACCATTATCGACCGACCAATGAGCATTTTTAGCCGCCGCGGCAAAACTGGCTGCCGAGGCGGTTACGGTTTGCTGCGCCGCATTAACAAATCGAGTAGTGGCCATATGATTTTGAGCCGCATAGGCATACTCCACATACCCAATCGAGTTCGGGGTTTGCAACACTTGTGCGGCGACCCCCGCATTACCTTTAGCGCCAATACCATTAGGCCACGATACCATCGTATTCACACCACCTTCTTTTTTCCAGGCAGGACTGACATCGGCTAAATAATGCGTGAAGTTAAAGGTGGTGCCAGCGCCATCGGCACGATGCACAGTGACAATATTTTGATGCGGTAGTTTCAGCGTCGGATTCAATTGTTTAATGGCTGCATCATCCCAAAAAATAATTTTACCCAGATAAATATCGGCTAACACCACACCATTGAGAAGCATTTGGTTATTCTTGATCCCAGCCAGATTGACCACAGCCACGATCCCGCCGATGATAATGGGAAATTGTTGCAATTTATGTTGTTGCAATTGCGCGACTGTTAAAGGCATGTCCGATGCGGCAAAATCAACCGTACCTGAGTACATTTGTTGCAAGCCGCCACCCGACCCAATGGCTTGATAATTAACGTGGATACCTTGTTTTACAGAATAATCTTGCGCCCATATCGCCATGACCGGATACACAAAACTAGAACCGGCTCCCGTTAAACTATTCTTATTAGGCGAGCAGGCACTAATCAAGACCGCGCAACCTATACCAATAATCAATTTCATTAGATTTTTCATCAGCATCTCCGGTTAGTATTATTGCCATTATAGTCACAAAAGTCAGACAAAGCGAAGATATCTTTATTTTGATCTCCGTACCTAGTGCACTCCGAACAATAAATAATGATCAACGAGTAAAATGATAAATAATAAAAATAAATAAATTATTGAGTAACGAAACGTTTTCATTCCCCAACGCAAATCAGAACTGAAGCGTAAGATAAAAGCGTAAACAATAAAAATAATGCCCAATACACTCGCACCCACTAAATACAGCATACCACTCATGCCGATAAAATAAGGAATCAGCGAAACGAATAGGAGTGCGAACGTGTAAATCAAAACGCTATTGCGTGTATATTTTAATCCATGTGTCGTCGTCAACATTGGGATCTCAACCTTGCTATATTCTTCATGGCGAAAAATAGCGAGTGCCCAAAAATGTGGCGGTGTCCACACGAAAATAATCAGTACTAATAACCAGGCATTAAAATCGAGATGTCCGGTTACTGCTGTCCAACCGAGTAACGGTGGCATCGCGCCGGCTAAACCCCCGATCACAATATTTTGTGACGTAGCCCGTTTTAAGTACATCGTGTAAATGCCAGCATAGCCGACTAAAGTTAGTAACGTTAGCCAAGCTGTGAGTAAATTAACCCAGATCACTAAAGTTAAGAAGCCCAAGATCCCCAGAATAATAGCAAAAATAATAGCTTTTTTGACCGAGACTCGGCCGGTCGGTAATGGCCGATATTTAGTACGCCCCATGATGGCGTCAATACGACGATCGACGAGATGATTTACTGCAGCAGCGGAACAAGCAAGTAAGCCAATACCAAGCAAACCAAATACCGTAGCGTGCCATGGCACTAATGTTGGAGAGGCGAGTGCCATGCCGACGTAGGCAGTGATGAGCATTAATAAAACGACGCGTAATTTGCAGAGATCTAAATAATCTCGCCAAGTAGTTTTGTGTGTGTCGAGGGCAGAATTAGTGGTCATTAGTTCTCGTTAGGCTAGGATGGGGGCCTATTAAAAATGTTTAGTGCATCATATTGTAGTTTAGGTTATACATGATCCATAATGAACCTGAAACTAGAATTGCTACGATCAAGAGCGTGAAAATAAAGGGCATCAATTCCCATTTACCTTCCGCACTTGCGTTCAAGCGTAAAAAACACGCAACTTGCACGATCAATTGGATCAGTGCCAGCACAGCAATCGTAATATAAATTGCTGCAACCGACATATTTTGGATATATTCGGGTTTATATAAATGCGCTGCAATCAAGCCAAAAGCCGCTAACGTTAACAACAAAGATAAAATTAAACCTGTGACGTACGCGGGTAATGTTTTTAAACCGTGAGTAGACATATTAGATCGCCCCCATTAAATAAACAATTGAAAATACGAAGATCCAAACAATATCTAAAAATGCCCAGAATAAACCTAAATAAGTTAAACGACGTTTAACGGCATCGGAGGTATTAAATACGAATAATTGAATGATCATCACCAACATCCAAAATAACCCCATCGACACGTGGAAACCGTGCGTTCCGACTAAGGTAAAAAATGACGACATCGCTGCACTGCTATCCGGGCCATGGCCTTCACCTATTAAATGCGTAAACTCATTCACTTCGAGCGCAACGAAACACAAGCCTAATAAAAACGTAATAATTAACCATGTGATCACTTTATTCCGATTATTTTTGTACAGACTTAAGATCGCCATACCATAGGTAAAACTACTCGCTAATAAGAAAAGTGTTTCCGTTAGGACATACGGCAGATCCGTAAATTGTTTAACGCTAAACCCGTCGAATGTTGCATTATGCAACACGGCAAAGGCGGCAAATAGACTGGCGAAAATTAAACAGTCGCTCATGATGTACAGCCAAAAACCAAATACTAAGCGAGAGTCAGTTTCTTGTTGGTGATGGTCATGATGTTCGTGTGTGCTCATTATACCGCCCCTTTTAAGTAGCTGTTTTCTGTGCGTGTCACTTCATCAGCTTTTACATAATAATCAATTTTAGTATCAAATGTGCGCATTATGGTCGCCGCAAATACACCAATTAAACCTACTGCAATTAACCAATAAATATGCCAGATCAAGCCAAAGCAGACACAACCACCAAACATTGCGATCCAAAAACCGGTTGCGGTATTTTTCGGCATATGAATGTCCTGATAATGTGGCGCTACCGGTTTTTCACCTGCGGCAATTTTTTGTTTTTGTTGCCAAAACGGATATAAAGTATCCACACTGGGGATCACCGCGAAATTGTAAAACGGTGCTGGTGATGGAATAGACCATTCAAGCGTACGACCACCTTCCCATGCATCGCCCGTTTGTTCCCTATTTTTTACCCGGTTTTTATAGCTAACATAGAACTGTAAGAATTGGAAAAATATGCCTATTCCAATCAATACAGCACCCCCAGCTGCTACCACTAAGTATGGATGCCAGCCAGTCGCTTCGCCATAATGGTTCAAACGACGCGTCATACCCATTAGTCCAACGACGTAGAGTGGCATGAAGGCGACGTAAAAACCGACCAACCAAAACCAAAATGCAAACTTACCTAATTTCTCATCAAGTTTGTAACCAAATATTTTGGGGAACCAGTAGATAAAGCCCGCGAAGTAACCAAAGACTACGCCACCAATAATTACGTTATGAAAATGTGCGACTAAAAACAAACTGTTATGCACTTGAAAATCAACTGGCGGGATCGACATCAACACGCCTGTCATACCACCGATCGCAAACGTGGTGATAAAACCCATCGTCCACAACATCGGTGTTGCAAAATGCACTCGACCATGATGCATCGTAAAGATCCAGTTAAAGACTTTCACACCCGTCGGGATCGCAATGATCATGGTCGCAATGCCGAAGAAGGCGTTGACATTGGCGCCCGCACCCATGGTGAAAAAGTGGTGTAACCACACTACGAAAGACAAAACAGTGATCGAAAGCGTCGCCCATACCATCGTGTGATACCCAAATAACGCCTTACGACAGAAATTAGCGACCACTTCAGAGAATACACCAAAGGCCGGTAACACCAAGATATACACTTCGGGATGGCCCCAGATCCAAATCAAGTTGATGTACATCATCGCATTGCCACCAAACGCCATGGTAAAGAAATGCATACCAAAGAAGCGATCTAAGAATAATAATGCTAACGTTGCGGTGAGCACGGGGAAGGCCAAAATAATTAGCACACAGCTACACAATACCGTCCAAATAAACACCGGCATTTTGAATAAGGTCATGCCCGGCGCACGCATTTTGAAGATCGTGACTAAAAAGTTAATACCGGATAACAAACTACCCACTCCGGAAATTTGAACCGCCCAAATATAGTAGTCAACCCCGACTCCCGGGCTGTATACAATGCCCGACAAGGGTGGATACGCTAACCAACCAGTTTTGGCAAATTCACCTACGTAGAGTGAGATCATAACTAAACCAGCACCCACGGCCGTTAGCCAAAAGCTTAATGAGTTAAGGTAGGGATACGCCACATCGCGCGCACCGATTTGCAAAGGTACGGCTAAGTTAAACAGACCGAACATAAACGGCATTGCCATAAAGAAAATCATGATCACGCCATGCGCGGTAAAAATTTGGTCGTAATGTTCGGGAGGGAGGTAACCGGCAGAGTGCCCAACCGCGATCGCCTGCTGTGAACGCATTAAGGCCGCATCACAAAAACCGCGAAATAACATAATAAAGGCCAGGATCATGTACATCACACCGATCTTTTTATGATCGATGGTCGTGATCCACTCTTTCCAAATGTAAACCCATAACTTGTTATAGGTAACCACTCCCAGGATGATCAGACCAACGAGAATGGTAAAAATCGTCGCGCCAGTAATGATCGGATTATAAAGAAACGGAAACGCTTCATAATTTAAGTTGCCAAATAATAATTTCTCAAACATTTTTGTGTCCTAATTTAAGTACTTCAGTACCATCGTTTGCTACATCTAATGCCGGTATGGGCATCATAAACTTCATGATCACATCATGGAATAAATTAGGTGCGATATCAGAAAAATAGCGCACGGGATCTTTCATCGTAGGTTCAGTTAATTTATTGTAAACACCCACGGTTAATTTATTAGGCGCACTTTGTGCGGTTTTGATCCATTGATCAAACTGCGCTTGAGTGCTAACACGGACCACAAAATTCATATCCGAAAACCCGGCGCCACTCAAATTAGTTGATAGACCCATATAATCACCCACCGTATTTCCCATGATGTGTAATTTAGTTTGCATGCCACCCATTGCATAAATTTGGCCCGCTAATTGCGGAATTTCCAGCGAGTTCATCGGTGCATCTGAGGTGATCAAAAACTGTATCGGCGTGTTCACGGGAATTTGCAAGAAGTTAATGGTGGCAATATGCTGATCCGGATAGATAAACAGCCATTTCCAATTGAGTGAAATCACCTGGATTGTAATCGGCGGAACCTTAGAATCTAATGGTTTGTAGGGGTCGAGTTCATGGCTGCTGCGCCAAGTCATAATACCTAATACGATAATAATAATGCACGGGACTAACCAGCAGAAAAACTCGATAATATTATTATGTGCTTCATCGGGACGATAGGTTGCTTTTTTATTAGAAGCACGGTAACGCCAAGCAAATCCCCACGAAATAAGAATAACGGGGATAACAATAATCAACATTAATAGCGTTGCATCAATCAATAATTGCTTCTCACCAGCAGCAATGGGGCCTTGCGGATCTAAAATGGCTAATTTGCAACCCGACAACAGCAATGCTAACCCAATGGCTGGCACAATAAAAAATAGGTTTTTCAGTTTGTTCACAATGTATATCTCTCACTTAAAATTATATTGAGTATCTAAACTAATATAGACTATTCAAGACAAAAATGTCGCCTAAATCAACCTCGGTATGATAGCGAGCTATGCCATTTTTGCAAGTAAAATTATTGCTTTTTGGCTGCAACTTTGCCGATACCCGCTTGCAAGGTTGGCCAAACCACCACTTCACTGATATTGACATGAGGAGGAGCGGAGGCACAGTAAATAATAATTTCGGCGATATCCTCAACGGTTAACGGGATGGTATAGTCATAAAGATTTTTTGCTTTAACTGCATCACCTTTATAACGCACTAAACTAAATTCTGTTTCAATAAGACCCGGTGACACTTCACTGACTCGTACTTGGGTGCCAAATAAATCTAAGCGCAACGAGCGCGTAATGACATCAACCGCCGTCTTGCTGGCGCAATAAACAGCACCGCCTTCATAGATCCCGTGACCCGCGATCGAGCCGATATTAATAATATGACCGGAATCGCGTTCGATCATTTTCGGCAATACTAAGCGCGTTAGATATAATAAACCTTTGACATTAGTGTCGATCATGAGTTCCCAATCGGCAGGATCGGCATCTTGAATTTTTTCGGTACCCACGGCTAAACCGGCATTATTTAGCAAGATATCCACCGGATTTTTTTGCAAGATTTTTTCTAAGGATTGTACTTCGGCTAATTTTGTTACATCACATTTAATAGGTAAACATTTAATGTGATATTGTTTTTCTAACTCGGCGCTGAGCGCTTCTAAACGATCTAATCGTCGTGCCAATAAAATTAAATTAGCTCCTTCGCTGGCAAATTTGCGCGCCGCCGCAGCACCAATCCCACTTGACGCACCGGTAATTAACACGGTTTTGTTTTTTAAACTTTGCTGCCAGCTCATACTTTACTCCTGGTAAATTTTAATATAGTGGAACTTTCATTTTACTTGCTGCTTTAATTAAGGCTTTATCTAAAGTTGCTAACGTTCCTTTTAAACGAACAGCAAGTTCAATATAAGAAGCATCGTAAGCTGTTAGTTCATGCTCTTGAGCAATAGTTGATATTTTGTTAAAAGCATAATCAGAAGTACTCGAATCAACTTCGATGGGTAAGTCTTTCAAAGAACTTAAAAGATTAAGTCGCATTTCATGAGTAATACGCTTTCTTGTGACAGCAATTAACAAACTATTTGCAATCTCAAGTGACCAAAGATTGGGGACATATGCACCATTTTCAACTATTTCGTCTAGCAGGAGTTCCCCCTCCGGCCAACTTTCATCAGGCATTAGCCAAGCTAGAGTTGCGGAACAATCAAGAATTATGCTCTTCATTTTTGACCTTCTCTACGATAATTCTTCCACTCTTCAAATTCAGTCTTGTTTTTAATAATGCCCAATTCACGGATTTTTTTTAACTTTGCCGCAGCAAGATGTTTCTTATCAAGATTTTTATCTTCAATTGGCAGTAATCGAGCAACTGCTTTGCCGTGACGAGTAATGGTAATTTCTTCACCATGTTCAGCACGTTCCAGTAAAGAAGAAAAATGTGTTTTTGCTTCAAAAGCAGCGACAGTATTCATGTTAGACATATAAACCTCAAATTTAAACCAACCTGTTGACTAGTTTAGCATGAAAAAGCGTATGCCGCTGTACCATTAAGGAATAAGATAATTATAAAGATGCTCAATGAGCATTTTTACATAAGCTTCGCGTTCGTTAGGAGTTTTTAAGATAGATTGTAAATATTGAGTGGTAACCGGCAACATGGCACTCAGTAAAAACGCCACGATAAATTTTGAGTTTAAGCTCGACTTGATAACGCGACATAATCAAAGCTTCGAGAAAAGCTCGCAAACCTTGATCGGTGGGGATCGCAAAATTAATATTATGTGTGGTTTGTAAAATATTTTCTTTGCAACGTTTCCACAGCTCTTCTTTAGTCGCAAAATAATGATAAAGCAAACTTTTGTTTACCTCGGCTGCCTTGGCAATTTCACCCATCGACGTACCATCAAAGCCATGGGCCACAAATAATTGCCGTGCGGCTTTGAGAATCTTTTCCAGACTAGTATCTTCTATTTTACGTTTAGTCATTTTAACTTCCTATAATATAACCGACTGCGCTCTTGAAATCATCCGCTTCACGTCAGCGTTGTAATTAATAGCTGTTAAATTAATTTCCGGACGTATTTGCACAAACACGCGAAATATTTCATCGGCAAAGGCTTGACCGATAGTATCAATGCCAGCAAAATCAAGCACAATATTTTTAAATAATTCTACTCTTGACAATAAGCGTTTAGCTTGTGAACGTGAAATCAAGGTGTTGTTGTCATATTGCGCCAACTTCACGGGAACAATTGTTTTGCTAAATTGGTAATCATCTTCCTCAGAAGCATATTGATCAAATGTATCTTTTATTTTCCGATCAGATTGATTGCTGATCTTCATGGCTACGGACGTTCCTAGGTGATTTTCACCTTCTTCATTAATGGCATCATATGATTTGTCAAATTCGTGAGAAAACGTTACTTTCCCAGCACATGTCAAATACAAATCAAAAATTTTAGACGTAAAAAAAATGCCTTCTCCCGGATGGCGCTTCGGATCAGTCGTTAATTTTCCTTTGGCAAGTTCAATTAATGCATGTCGTTCATCAAGCAAATTCATCGCATGCTGAATTTTTTTAAAAATGCCAATACCGTTATCAGAGATCACTATTTCCACAGCCTGTTTAGCAATGGTAACTTGTACCGTGATCGACAAACCCTCAGAATGGTCCATTGCATTATTAAACATCTCGGTAAAGCCATAATGCCAAATGTCTAAAACATTAGCCGATAATG
>SHZH01000046.1 GCA_009692385.1 Gammaproteobacteria bacterium
GGCGAATTTACAACGTGGTTAGGAATAGGTACATTGCCATTTACATTCACAGGTTTGGTCGTAGCATCGGTTTTATATTCGATACCATTTGTGGTGCAACCATTGCAAACCGCTTTTTCAAACATTGGCGAACAATCCTTAGAAGCCGCAGCTACATTACGAGCTGGTCCAATCGATACGTTTTTTAGCGTCGTTTTGCCGTTGTCAAAATCAGGGTTTTTAACCGCCACAATTTTAGGTTTCGCACATACCATTGGTGAATTCGGTGTCGTTTTAATGGTCGGAGGCAACATTCCTGACAAAACGCGCGTCGTCTCCGTGCAAATTTATAACCACGTTGAAGCTTTGGAATACACTCAAGCGCATTGGCTTGCAGCCCTATTATTAGCGTTTTCGTTCACTGTATTGTTGATTCTTTACACCGATTTCAAAGCCACGCCCCGAGTCAAATGAGCAATTCGATTACCGCTCGTTTCAAACTCGATTATGGCGACTTTCAATTGTCGGTAAATTTAAGTTTGCCGAATTCTGGAATTACCATATTATTTGGGCATTCTGGTAGTGGTAAAACCACGTTATTGCGTTGTATTGCAGGTTTAGAGCAATCCCAGCAAGGTTATTTAGAAATTAACGGTAATGTTTGGCAAGATAGTGATGTCGGTATATTTTTGCCAACGTATAAGCGTCCACTCGGTTATGTGTTTCAGGATGCCAATTTATTTTCGCATTTAACGGTTGCTGAAAATTTGAATTACGGTTTGAAACGCATTAAAACGAGTTTCGACAAGCCAAAATTTAATCATATTTTGGATTTGTTAGGAATTCAACATTTGCTGGAAAGGATGCCAGAGTGTTTATCAGGTGGTGAAAAACAGCGTGTGGCGATTGCGCGAGCGTTGGTTTTGAATCCTGAAATCCTGTTAATGGACGAGCCGCTTGCCTCGTTGGATGCAAAACGAAAACAAGAAATTTTGCCATTTTTAAGTCACTTGAATCACGAATTAAATATCCCTATTTTGTATGTCACCCATTCTCAACAAGAATTGGCTCAATTGGCGGATTTTTTGGTGGTTATGGAAGTTGGGAAAGTATTAGCTTCAGGATTGTTGTCGAAAACATTGAGCCGCTTGGATTTACCACTTTCACAAGACCACGACGCGATAACAGTTTGGAATACAACGATTGTTGAACACGAAACGGATTTTCATTTAACGCGCGTGTTGTTTGAAGGCGGTTCGTTAAGTTTGCCTGCGATTGAAGGCAGTTTTGGAACACCGTTGCGGGTGCAAATTTATGCGCGTGATGTCAGTATCGTGTTGGAAGTTCCTCGTTCTACTAGCATTTTAAATGTGTTGTCCGCGACGATTACAGATATTGCAGATGGTGAAAATGGGCAAAGTATTGTGTGCTTAAAAGTAGGTGATCAGCCACTGTTAGCGCATATTACACGGAAATCAGTAGCTGTTTTAAATCTAACAATTGGTAAAATGGTTTTTGTACAAATCAAAGGAATGTCGATTTTGAATTGAGCTGTTGAGCGAGAAAATCTGATTCGGCAACGGCAATCAAATCAAATCAACCGTTGAACAATAAAAAAGTTTATCCATGAAAGCAAACAAAGAAACGGTCAGTAATAACCAATTTAGAAGTGCCAATAGTATTTATACGCACTTTCACTCCCCAGTTGAATTCACTAAAACAACGTTTCCTGATTTTTGCGTAACCATGCGAACGGGTACTTTCATGGGAAAAGCCACTTTCATCAATATACGCCACTGATTTTCCTTCGAATTATAATTCGTTGGTTATAACAATCGCTACGACTCTGCTATTGCTAGCAAAGCAATATTATCGTGTAGGCGTAAATTATGACGAAAGCATTAAATAGTGCATTAATGGATGGCAATTACTCAAGGGGCAAAGAAAAATCCGGCATAGTCAAACAACTGTCCAGAATCCTCTGCTACTAAGCATTGCATTATATTTATTAACTGGCGAGCGGTAAATTCAGGTGTGTGTAAATGAGTGGGTGACATATTGCGTTTAAAAGGTTCAGACAAAGGGGTATCGGTCGTACCTGGCTGTAATCCGACCACAATGGTTGGACGTTTCATACGTGTGAGCTCAATAGCAAAGTTTTTGATCAACATGTTTAGTGCAGCTTTACTGGCACGGTAGGCATGCCAGCCTCCGATTTGATTATCGCTTATGCTACCAATGCGTGCGGACAAAATACCAATAGTGGTCGAATGCTCTGGGTTTAGCTTTGTCAGCAACTGTTTCACCAATAATGTAGGGCCAATAGCATTAACAGTGTAGGCGTGTAATAGGTGGTCAACTTCCAAGCTACGCCAAGTTTTTTCAGGATGCAAGATGTCGTCATGTAACCACCCAGTAGCGATAAATACCCAATCAATATTTACGTTGTCGGGTAAAATTTTTAAGGCATTGCTAATGCTGACGGTATCGGTAATATCGAAGGTGATGTCTTGTGTTGGCACAGTTAACGGCAACAATTTAGAGGTATTTCGCGCTAAACGAATCAGCGTAATTGAGGGGAATTGCTCCGCTAATTGCAGGCAAAACGTCTGCCCAATTCCCCCAGAAGCCCCTGCAACCAATACACATTCAGGCGGCGTATCGTGTTGGCGTTTTAGGATAGACTCAGTCATTACACACCTCAAATTAAACCTGCTTAGCGACTAGATAATTGAGTTAACATCTCAATATGACTATATCCAGCACTGAAGAATCTTGGAAGCACAGTAATACATACACAACACACAATAACTTAAAAAAGAGCGTTAGAAGTGTCAATTATTGAAATGTTAACTAAATATATTTCGTATATAGGCGGGCAATACCTTAAGTGAGTCACATCTACAGATTTTTCAAATAGCTGAAATTTTGGGCTTAGACGTTTGTGACTGTAGTCATCAATGGCATATTTGAAATGACAAAAGATCTCATGATAACGCTTGTATAAAAATTTCTTTTTGGTGAATTTTTCCAGGTACAAACATCAAAGCTTTTAACCAATATCTTACGTAATATTGTGAAATGGTGTTTTTATGCTACTCATCGCCTTTAGACCAAAAAAAGCGCAATTATTGTGATCTTTAAAAAAATTACAAACTATTTTTGTTGGTTATTATTTTTAAAGATATTGAATTTAGGGGTTAATCTTATTTTTAAATCAAAATAGATTTATAGTCGCTTTTTAATGTAGCTATATTTGATAGTATATGGACATATAACAATTTAATTAACACTAAGTTTACAATGCTTTAATGGGAGCATTTGAAAAATTAGAATAAAAATTATCATAGAGTTCACTTGATAATTCATTATGAAAAAATAGCTTCATATAGTACAAACAAATATCGATAGTTATGACATTTACATATTTATTTTAAAAACCTTTTGTATGACTTTTTAAATAAGTAATTGAGTCGTGTTCAGTCCGTTTTAAGTGAATCAAATATAAAAGTACTTGGATCATGTTTAAAAAAGAAAATAAAAGATTATTTCTCTAATTTAAGTATAGCTTGTGTTTTTTTAATCATGTTTACAATGGAGTGGTTGATGTCTTTAAAAAATGTGTTTAACAAAGTACTAGCTTGGTTTGATAGCAGTAATGTGAAATTAGAAGACAATATTAGTGAAGCAATTGATTGGATGCGAGTAATTCCTTTTCTTTTGATGCATTTAATTTGTCTTCTTGTGTTTGTGGTAGGTTGGAGTCCTATCGCATTATGGGTAGCTCTGGCTTCATATGGGTTACGTATGTTTGCAATTACTGCTTTTTATCACCGTTATTTTTCTCATAAAGCCTTTAAAACTAGCCGCATAGCGCAGTTTTTTTTTGGGGTTCTAGGTGCTACAGCAACTCAACGAGGACCTATTTGGTGGGCATCACATCATCGTCGTCACCATATTTATTCTGACAAAGATCAGGATATTCATAGCCCTAAGCATGGTTTTTTATGGAGTCATGTGGGATGGTTTTTGTGCCTTAAAAATTTTACTACGCACGAGCATTGTGTACGTGATTTAGTTAAATTTCCTGAATTAGTCTTGCTAGATCGATTTGACATTTTTGTTCCGATAATTTACGCAATCTCAATTTTTTCTTTAGGGTATTATTTAGAAAGCGCCTATCCAGAGTTGCATACTAATGGTATGCAAATGCTTATTTGGGGTTACTTTATATCATCTATTGTTTTGATACACTGCACGTTATTTGTAAATTCACTTGCCCACATTTTAGGATCTAAACGTTACGACACCGGCGATGATAGTCGTAATAATTGGCTTATTGCTTTTTTAACCATGGGAGAGGGGTGGCATAATAATCACCATCATTTCCCTATATCGGCTCGTCAAGGTTTCTTTTGGTGGGAAATTGATATGAGTTATTACTTACTTAAGTTGATGTCCTATTTCGGCGTAATATGGGAATTAAACCCCATTCCATCTAACCGCTTGTATTCAAATCTTATCCAAAAGGATGAAAACTAATGAACATAGCGATTGTTGGTAGCGGCATTTCAGGACTTTATGCTGCATACTATTTGAGTAAACAACATCAGGTTACATTGTATGAGGCCAACAGTTATCTAGGTGGTCATACTGATACGCACAACGTAAATATAGATGAAAAAGTTTATGCAGTCGACACTGGTTTTATTGTGTTTAACGAACATAATTATCATTATTTTTGCAGATTCCTAGACGATTTGAATGTTAAATCACAATCTTCTAACATGACGTTTAGTTTTGCTGATGCCGTTTCCGGTCTTGAATACAATGCGACTACTTTAGATAAATTATTTTGCCAACGTCGAAATTTACTCAGCCCTCGTTTTTATCGGATGGTGAGTGATATATTACGATTCTACCGCGAAGCACCTGCCCTTTTAAAAAGTAGTGATGATACATTAACACTAGGCGATTATTTGCATAAACAGAAATATAGCCAAGCCTTTATTGATGATCATATCCTACCAATGGCGTGTGCATTATGGTCAGGTTCACCAAAAACGATAAGGGATTTCCCCGTGCGTTATTTTGTCGCATTTATGGCTAATCATCAGATGTTAAAGACAGACAAAAGACCCCAATGGCGAACCATTTGTGGGGGGTCTTCATCGTATATTCAGGAATTTAATCGTGTGTTTAAAGGTAATATTCGCTTAGCCTGTCCGGTGCAAAAAGTTGAGCGAGATAAAAGCGGTGTAGTAGTGAAGACTAATTATAGTCAGGAAAGCTATGATCAATTGATTTTAGCGTGCCATAGTGATCAAGCTCTTAGGCTATTAGCGAATCCTAGTAATCAAGAAAATGAAATTTTAGGGGCTATGACTTTTCAAGATAACGACGTGGTTTTGCACACAGATTCTAGTCTAATGCCAAAAAATCCTAAAGCCTGGGCAAGTTGGAATGCACTTAAATTAAATGAAGACCAAACTCGCTGTAGAGTTACTTATTACATGAATTTACTTCAAAATTTAGATGCTCCACAACCTTTACTGGTGACGCTTAACTGCACAGATCAAATTGATCCCAATAAGATATTGCAAAAAAGAAACTATCATCATCCAGTTTACACAGCGTCTAGTTTGGCGGCGCAAAAGCGGCGTGATGAAATTAATGGAATGAACAATACTTGGTATGTTGGTGCGTATTGGGGCTGGGGATTTCATGAAGATGGTGCTCAAAGTGCTGAGGACGTTATTAAGCGGTTAAATGAGGTAATATGGCCGCTTTAAGAAGCCAGTTATTTGAAGGCTGGATAAGACATCGACGATATTTACCCAAAAAACATAATTTTTGTTACGCTATTTTTTTAAGCTGGCTGGATCTTGAAGAGTTGAATCACGTTGTTGCACAAAGTCCTTTTTGGTCTTTAGAACGATTTAATTTGGTTAGTTTTTATCGACGAGATTATTTTGGAAATCAAAATCAAGATTTATCCGATGCAGTAAAAACCTGTATTAAGCAGCAAACAGGCGAAACGTTTAATGGACGCATTTGCTTGTTAACACATCTACGTTTTTTGGGACTTTGTTTTAACCCTGTGAGTTTTTATTTCTGTTTTCTTGAGGGATCAAATACACCTCGTTATATTCTTGCTGATATTCATAACACACCTTGGAATGAAAGCTACTGCTACGTATTGGACACGGCTGAGCTGCAGGTCAAAAAAAATGAGTGGCAATTTGAATTTTACTTTGATAAAGCGTTTCATGTATCGCCATTTATGCCAATGGATCAGCAGTACCGATGGCAGTTTAGTTTTCATGATTCTAATCTAACAATACACATGCAATTAGAGCAGGATAATGAATGTTGTTTTGATGCCACCATGCAGTTAAAAGCAGAGGAGTTGACTACATCTAAGATGCTCACTACGCCATTACGTTACCCTTTTTTGCCATTATTAGTCATTTGTGCCATTTATTGGCAGGCTTTGCGTTTATGGATAAAAGGTATTCCTTTTTATAGTCATCCTGACAAAAATTCTAAATAGAAGAAATGTGTTCTATTACACCTAATCTATTCAATGCTAGTTGTATAAAAAGATTTAGTTTTATTAATTAATGTTTAACGTAAAAATATAATTTATATCTTCGACTGGGAAAAATTTCCTAATCAAAATATTGCTGATCAATGTAACGCTATATCGAATTTGTTTTTAGTTTTTTTACGCTGTTAATGCGTAACGTTTATAAAATAACAGAAGGCCCCCATGAACGAAAATGTTTACGATTTAAACAAAAAATCAACACGGATCGATCTTTTTTTACGCAGTAAATTTTTGAATAAACTTGGATGCCTAGAAAATGCCGTGCTAATTATTTCTGATGCACTAGGTGAGTATACGCTTGGTTCTCAAGGTTCCGATGGTCTATGCGCTAGAATTAATGTATTGAATATGAATTTTTATCGTCAAATTGCTGTTGGCGGTTCAATAGGTGCAGCTGAATCCTACATGGATAAAGACTGGGAGACCGATGATTTATGCCGCGTTATACAAATACTAGTGCGTAATCGTGATTTACTTGAAAGTATGGAAGGCGGTATTGCATCACTAGCTAACCATTTGCTTAAATTATGGCATTTTACTAATCGTAATTCGCAGAATGGTAGTCGAAAAAATATTGCAGCACATTATGATTTAGGAAATGCTTTATTTTCATTGTTCTTAGATCAGCATAGTATGTATTCCTCTGCAACTTTTTACCCATATGAAGAGAGCTTAGAAGCGGCTTCGACTGCTAAACTTAAGCGAATTTGTCAAAAGTTAGACTTACAGTTTGAAGATCATGTTTTAGAAATAGGTACGGGGTGGGGAGGATTTGCGATTTATGCCGCTAAAAATTATGGTTGTCGTATCACCACAACGACAATTTCAACCCAGCAATATGAAGCCACAAAACAACGTATTATCGATGAAGATTTGTCCGATCACATTACAGTGTTGTTGGAGGATTATCGAGATTTGCAAGGCAGTTATGATAAGTTGGTATCAATTGAAATGATTGAAGCTGTTGGACATCATTACCTTGATACCTATTTGAAAAAATGTTCGACATTATTAAAGCCCAATGGTTTGGGATTAATTCAGGCAATTACTATCGAAGACAGATATTATCATCAAGCCTTAAAAAACGTAGACTTTATTAAACGCTATATTTTCCCTGGAAGTTTTATACCCTGTGTAAGTGTTATTATTGCAAGTGCTACGCGTTGTTCTGACTTACGGCTCATTAATCTTGAGGACCAAGGTGAAAGCTATGCTTTGACTTTAAATCACTGGCGTAAACGTTTTATGGCGAAGTTAGATAACGTTAGAGAGCAGGGTTATAATGAAGAGTTTATCCGTATGTGGGAGTTTTATTTGTGTTATTGTGAAGGTGGATTTAAAGAGAAATCAATTTCGAATGTGCAACTTTTATTTGCAAAACCGGAAAACCGCCGTGAGCAATGGTTACCCATAAATGCATAATCATTGCTTCAATAAAGTGGTCTTTTTTTAGGTGTGAGATGATTATGAATCTGGTTTGAATTAATACAAAAATACTGATTTATTTGATTGAGAAAAATAATTACTTTCAGCTATTGTTATCATTTAAATGTCACTGTATTCGTTTAAATATATCTATTTGGTTAAATCGGGAAGGTCATGTATAGCCTAATTAGCGTTGCTGTTTTTAGCGTATTTTTCCTATTATTGGCTTGGTATTGGCAAAAGCGTCATGCTAATGCTGGGATTGTTGATGTGGCTTGGGCTTTTGGGATGATGTTTGCTGGATTTTTGTATTCTTTAACGGGTACGGCACCGTTATTTTTAAAGGTCAGTTTAGGAGTATTGACTTTTTTTTGGTATTTTCGCCTGGGATATCATTTACAAAAACGTGTGTTTAACGAATCTGAAGATGGTCGCTATTTTGCCATGCGCCTAGCAATGAAAGAATGGGCTCAACAAGGTTTTCTTTTATTTTTTATAGTACAAGCCGGATTTGTTTGGCTATTGTCATTGCCGTTCTGGGCGGTTTCTCAACATACTGATCCGCAAATTTATTTTGTAATCGCAGCATTGGTAATTGCATCTTTTGCTTTCTACGGAGAAAAAAAAACTGATCAACAATTGGCAGAATTTAGACATAATCCAGAAAATCGAGGGTTAATTTGCTGTACAGGATGGTGGCGTTATTCTAGACATCCAAATTATTTTTTTGAATGGCTACACTGGTTTTCTTATCCACTAATGGGGTGGGGCGGACAATATCAATATTGGTTATGGGCGGCACCTGTAGTGATGTTTGTTTTTTTATACTGGCTCACTGGTATTCCGTTTACCGAACAACAGGCGTTACGAAGTCGTGGTGATAATTACCGTTTGTATCAAAAAACAACCAGTATGTTTTTCCCGTGGTGGCCAAAAAAGTAAATTTGATAAGTAGCCTTAAGATAATCTAACCTCAGTTCGTATATGGACTCAGGTTAATCTAAAGTCGATCAGATTAGTTTTGAATTTGAGAAATGACTAGCAACTACATTTAAATATATACTAAATTTAAGAGGTTCATTATGAGTGTGATTACCTTGGCGGAACGTAATTTATTGCCAGATAGTATTATTCGGTATGGGATCAGAATACTTTTAAAGCGACGTCTTAAAGATGAACGCACCAACAATACAGAACAGCATAATCAGCAATTTTTAAATCATCTTAGCCAAAGTCCAATTGCCATTGAAACTATTGCTGCTAACGCTCAGCATTACGAAGTTCCAGCCGCATTTTATAAATATGCTTTGGGTGAAAACCTTAAATATTCTTCTTGCTATTGGGATGATCAAACAGATAATTTAAATCAAGCAGAAGTGAATATGTTAGCGCTTACAGCTCAGCGAGCTGAATTAGTTGATGGTCAACATATACTCGAACTGGGTTGCGGTTGGGGATCTTTAACGCTTTGGATGGCCGAAAATTTTCTAAATAGTCACATTACTGCCGTATCCAATTCCAATAGTCAGCGCCAATATATTCAAGAACAGGCAAATCAGTGTGGGTTGAGTAATATAGATGTCATAACCTGTGATGTTAATCAATTGGTCTTAGATAAATACTTTGATCGAATTGTCTCTGTTGAAATGTTTGAACACATGCGAAATTATGATGCCCTCTTAAATAAGGTTGCCAGTTGGTTAAAAGAAGACGGTAAGCTGTTTGTACACATTTTTTGTCATCGTCTTTTTGCATATCCTTTTGAAACGGATGGCGAAGATAACTGGATGGGGCGATATTTTTTTACCGGTGGCTTAATGCCCGCTAAAGATACATTACTGAACTTTCAAAAAGAGTTATGCTTGCAACAACAGTGGGATTTATCAGGTACGCATTACCAAAAAACAGCCGATGCTTGGTTACATAATATGGATAACCATTTCAAGGAAATCCGTGAGGTGTTTAATGATGCCTACGGTAATAAGCAGGCGGATGTCTGGATGCAGCGTTGGCGAATTTTTTTCATGTCCTGCTCAGAATTATTTGGTTATAACCAAGGCACTGAGTGGATGGTCTCACACTACCTTTTTATAAAAAAGACATAAAAAAATGAATTATTGAAAAGGCGTTTCGTATTGACGCATAAATAATAGTGTTATTTTTCATTTATAATTGTGATGAATTATCTAGGAAGTTAATGCTTTGTAAACAGATTAATATATTTAGTTTTTATTCATAATGATGTGTTTTTAAGGATAAAAAAATGTAATCTTGACTCATGTATGACAGAAAATGAGGAAATAAAGTGAAAACACAAAATAAGGTCAGAAATATTGTCACCGGACTCGTTGCGTTGTTCATTAGCGCCTGTAACAATCAAAGTGTGTCCGTAATTAAGCCGGTATCATACGTTAACTTGAATCAATTTATGGGTGATTGGTATGTCATTGCTTGCATTCCAACGATAATTGAAACAGAGTCATACAATGCGGTTGAATCTTATCAACTTGAAGAAGACGGTAGTATTAACACAAGTTTTGTTTATCGAAAAAATGGATTTGATGGTGTTGAGAAACGCTATAACCCACGTGGCTATGTGATTGAAAATACAGGTAATGCAGTATGGGATATGCAATTTATCTGGCCGTTTAAATCTGAGTATATTATTGCTTACTTGGATAAGGATTATTCTACTACTATCATTGCAAGAAATGCGAGGGACTATGTTTGGATAATGGCGCGTACGCCTTTTATTGATGATAATCGGTACAACGAATTATCAAAAACTGTTGCCAATCTCGGTTATGACGTGAGCAAACTACGTAAAACACCACATAATTCACATTAACAATAAAAAAAGTGATTACTAAAAAATATTGATAAATTTGCCTAAGTATATATTAAATTTTTTCAAAAATTAGGATGCCAATCTGTTTCAAACTAAATTGTATTTATTAGTTTAAAAAAATGTTTTACGTTATTAAAGTATTAACGAGTAAGACATCACTTTAGAGTAATTTTATATAGTTTTACTCAATTACTGAGTTTTGAAACTTTTTACTACCATTTATAGTTTTTTCACTTTGACAAAGGTATTGTTTTATTAAATTATATTTTATAAGCAACCATTCGTAATTGTTGCTAACTGAATATTAGGGTTTCGAATGAATACTTCAAAAAAATTCAACTGCCGATTACTGATAAACGTAGGCAACACTCTAATAATTATAGGATGTTTAGTCATAGTCATCGGGTTGATTGGGCTGATTCCTTTAGATATCTTTGCAGTAGGTTTATCATCGGGTATACGAGTTATTGCGACACTAGCTATTATGGGTTGTTTACTTAGCGCCATTGGTTATGGACTTATGGACTATTTTGGTTACTAGAAAAACAGGAGAAAGAACATGTTTAAAAAATCAGATTACTTTATTCTTTTAGCGGTAATGTTATCGTTTTTTGTTTCCGCTTATTTGTGGTTTGTAGTTCAAGATTCTCAGCAAGCGATATTTACAGCCATTTGGATTCCATCGATTTTTTGCTTTGGCATTTACTTTAAGCTGTGTGCGTTAATGGGGAGAAAATAGACATGGTACTTATTTTAATTGTAGGCGTCGTTGCTTTCACACTCACACTTGTTGGTTTATATTTAACGTACAAGGAATTCAGTAAATTTGAATGAATGTACTCGTTAAATTAAGCATGAATTATTTTTTATTAATTTATCGTGTAGATGATAGACTGAAGAATATTAAATTTTGAGTTACTTTTGGGTGGCTCTTTCGGGAACGAAAGTTAATAGTTAACCCGCTTGAGCCATTTTAAAAATCATGCAAATTAAAGTAGTAGATAACTAACAAAAAATGCTGAACTTAGAGCCCCTTTGTTTAATCCATTTTCTGAATATGTACATGTTGGAATTTATATTTTAACTATGTGTGGCAAAAACCTCATGGCGATATTGAATCACATAGACTGAGTATAAAGGGGTTGTGTGTTTTTGTTTGTGGATAATTTTTTTATGGTTAATCTAATTGTCCAAAATCACTTGATGGTGTTAGTACTCTGCAAGGGAAATATTTAAAGAATTTATCCCGTATAACAACTGAACTACCCACAATAAATTTAGTGCTTCAACCTCTAAGCTGATTTGGTTAGG
>SHZH01000047.1 GCA_009692385.1 Gammaproteobacteria bacterium
AGAAACCTTGTCCGTATCAAGACACCTTTATGAATGCGTTGAGCGTCTACTGGAGCTCGTCGGAGTACGCGCAGAATACCAACAATGCGTGGAACGTCAACTTCAACAATGGCAACCAGAACAACAACAATAAGGACAATCAAAACAGCATGCGTCCGGTTCGGGGTTTTAAACAAAAAGGAACGTCAAGGGTGACGGTATGCGAATTCGCACGTGCCCATTGGGCCTGATTTAATGTGTGCCAAAAATCAGATTACACTACATTAGTTGTTGTTAATGCTATCTCCAAATAGCGACAATTTATAAAGAAGCTAAATAAATGTTCAACTGCCAAGGTGTGCGCGAAATTATAGTGAGTTTAGGCTTTAAAGCGTCTTGTTATCAATAACAAAGCGATACTTCACTTTCCCTTTAATGGTTCTTTCGTAAGCGTCATTGATCTGGTCCGCCGAAATTAATTCAATATCGGATAATACTTTTTTACGGGCACAAAAATCTAACATTTCTTGCGTTTCTTTCGTGCCACCGATCAATGATCCGGCAATCGTTCGACGACCAAAAATAAGTGAGCTGGCTTTGAGTTGATTGGGCGTTGGTGAGACGCCGACTAATACTAAGGTGCCACCTAATTTTAGGGTTTCTAAATAGTGTGAAAAATTATGTTCTGCTGAAACGGTGTCAATAATCAAATCTAATTTGCTGGCAAAGGGAATAAAGTTTTTTGGATCGGTTGTTACGACGAAATTTTTCGCCCCCAATTTTTTGGCATCGGCTTCTTTATCAGGTGAGGTACTAAATACCGTTACTTGCGCGCCCATGGCTTTAGCAATTTTTACCGCCATATGGCCAAGTCCACCCAAACCGACGACACCCACTTTACTGCCTTTTTTAGTGCCGTAGCGTTTTAGTGGCGAATATGTCGTGATGCCTGCACACAATAAAGGCGCAACACGTGCTAGCGGTAGATCTTTTTTAATTTTTAAAACATATTTATCTTTAACACTTTTAATATGAAAATAATGACCTCCATGCGAGGTTTAAGTGTCTCTAAATTGGTGCAAGCGATCAGTGCTGTTTCATACATAAGGCTATAGAAATCTTGTGGGATCTTAAATTTTTCTTGTATAGCGTAACAATTAACCTCGTGTAGTAGAGCGTTTAAATGTTGATAGTTTTCCATTTCCCGATCAGCTGGATCTGCTATGCGCTTGGCTCTTGCACGAATTAAATCTAAAATGTGCTTCGCGGCATCCGAGTTCCAACTTGCCACTAACCAGGGATTCACGGCACAAAACTGAATTAATGGCACGTAAAGCTCCACCACATGCTTATCAATAGGTAATAAATAATCATCATGATCGTATTTTTTCAACACGTTCTCTGGGGTGGCAAAATTTGCTGTGATGCTCATTGGTTTAGAACGCAAAGCACGCATACGCGAACCAGGCGTTAGAAACGGTGTGGATGGAGATGCAACTAACTGGGGTGTCTTTGTCGCTGAATGCGGACGTTTTCTCGAAGCAGGCAACGTAGAGGGTGGGGTCGCTACAGCAGTATTTATCGGAAATTTTTGATCTTGATACATTTATTTTTATCCTTATTAAGGATCTAATTTTATCATAGAGCGCGATAAGATCCTCCTATTTCTAAACAAAACTGCTTACTGAGTAAATTTTCACCTTAATACCTGTTTCGTAAAATGAGGGCGAAGATAAAAACCACGCGGCACGATCAGTTGCTTTTCACTTTCACGATTAATTGATTCGCGTAATACCTTGCTATTCGCTGCTTTCGGGCGCATTTGCAAATAGGTACCGACGCGTGCGGTAAGATTTTGATAATCACCCAGGGTTAACATTTCGGTTAATTCTTCCCAATCTTGTTTCAAAATTTTTTCTTGTACCGTCGTAAGTCGCCATAAAATCGGTGCGCCGATGCGGCGTTCGGCGAATGGAATATTCGGATCAGCTTCGATCGGGATCCATAGGATACATTTTAATTTTTGATAGACATTCGATTGTTGCCATTCGGTGGCGCAGGGCAAACTGGCGGTACAGACAAAAGTGGATCCTTTCGGTTGATGCTGCGCATTGAGCGGTAAGGTTTTTAATTCAATGCCGAGTTCTTTAAAATCAGGTTCGGGTTTTGAGCCAGCACTCGCACCAAGTGCTAATTCTAATAGCTGTCCTAACCAACCTTTTTCGGTGAGTAAATTATCGGGAATTTTTTTGTGTAGTTCTTTGCTTAAATTAAAAAAAGTTTTTCCGGCTAATTCGTTAGCGCGTTGTAATAATTCTTGCTCAGTTTTGGGTGGCAACATATTAATTGAATAACTCTATTAAATTAATCCCTCTTTCTTTGACACTGTGTGTCAAATTCATCTCCCCGCCTGTGCCCTGTGGGTACGTTAGGGGAGATCTTGATCCCTCCTAACAAGGAGGGTCGACACGCGAAGCGTGGCGGGGAGATTATCAATTTTACCCAGCAAATCGTGTATTTGGCACGGGGTTATCCGTTAAATATTTAACAATCCCCTGAGTAATACCATCGGCCAATTTTTCTTGATAAGCTGGTGAATTTAATAATAACTCTTCTTGTAAATTAGATATGAAGCCCGTTTCGACTAGAATTGATGGAATATCGGGAGACGTTAATACATAGAGACTGGCTTGTTCCACCCGATTTGCATGCAGTTTACCTACTTTACCCAAATTATTTTTGACATGCGTGCCTAATTTTAAACTTTCACTAATTGTCGCAGTTTGTGATAGATCCACTAATACGCTGCGCAACATATAACTTTTATCATTTAAATTTACACCGCCTACTAGTAATTCCGAACGGTTTTCGCTTTCCGCGATCCAACGTGCGCCAACCGACGTTGCACGACCTTGTGACAGGGCAAAAACGCTGGCACCGCGAGCGGAATGATTGCGGTAGGCATCGGCGTGAATGGATACAAACAAATCGGCTTTGACTTTACGTGCCAGTGCTAAACGCTGGCCGAGTGACGGATAAATATCGCGCTCACGTGTCATATACACTTTGACCCCCGGAATTTTTTGCAGATCGTGACGTACATCTAAAGCAATAGGGAGGGTTACATTTTTTTCATGCGTGCCACGTTGGCCACTGGCACCGGGATCTTGACCGCCATGCCCCGGATCGATAACGATGATCACATCACGCGCATTGACTGTGCTAATTGGCTTGATAGGGCGTTTTTTCTCTTCAGTAAGCGGGGGTGGTAAAGCGAGATCTTGACGATTCGTTTTATTAGCCGACGGTACGACCTCGATCACTGAGTTTTTTATAACGTGGGTGCTAAGCGGTGCGGATAGATCAAACACAATCCGTGGTAACTGGCCAGATTTAGCGGGTAAGATAAAATGTTGTAGGGTAACTGTTTGTCGTAGATCCAATACTAATCGTAAGGTGTTGTACCTGCTTTTGCCTTGACGAATTGATTTAACATACGATTTTTCAAATTTAATTTTTTTGAGATCCGCGTTTAATGTAGTATTTTTGAAATCAATCACAATGCGTTCTGGAGTGTGTAAGAGAGTAGCCGAATAGGTAGTCGCGTGATTTATATCAAAGACGAGGCGATTGGTGTCACCTTGAGATGCATTGGCATATATGCGAATACTTGTCATTTTCGTAGGCGCTGCCCAGAGACTTAAGCAGAGGCTTGAGCAGAAAATTAATATTATTAAGGGCCAGACTCGTTTCATGCGGCAATCATAACATTTCAACTCTACGCTGCCCATCCTCAATCTTAATATTAATTTCAAGATCAGCGGGTGGTAGGAAGCCCTGCGCTTTCTCGGGCCATTCAATTAACATAATCGAGTGGTGATCTAAATAATCACGGAAGCCGATGTGTTCTAATTCCTCGGGATCGTTGAGGCGGTATAGATCAAGATGATAAATTGTTTGCTCAGAAATTTGATACAATTCAACTAAAGTATACGTGGGACTTTTAACGTTTCCTGAATAACCTAAACCGCGCAAGATGCCGCGTACTAAGCAGGTTTTACCAGCACCGAGATCGCCGTGTAAATAAATAATGCAAGGCGCCGTTATTTTCAGCGCTAATTGTTCACCAAATGTTTGCAGTTCATGTTCTGAGCTAAATGTTTGCTGGATCATCGACTGTACCTTAAAATAAACTGGCTAATAATACCAGGAAAATGATACTTGGCGTAATATAGCGTAACGTATTAAACCAAATGGCAAATGTAATTTTTGAGAGTTGGAGTTGTTGCTCATTTTCACGGCGACTCAAAAAGTGAGTCGTAAAAATAGCTAATAAGATACCACTGACGGCTAGAATGAAATGCGATAAGAAATAATCCAGCAGTTCGTAAAAGTCTTTATGGAAAATGGTAACATCGGACCAAATGGTATAGGAAAATAAACTTAATAAACCTACCAGCCACAGACTTATGCTCACCAAAATAGTTGCCCATAAGCGATTTAATGAAGTACGTTTAATGAGAAACGAAACGATCGGCTCGAACAGCGCAATATTTGCCATAATCAAGCCGAGTACTAACATGCCAAAAAATAAACTACTGAGTATTTGACTGAAGGGTAAGACCGAAAATGCGGCCGGGATCGTTTTAAAAACTAAACCTTTACCGCTGCTCGGATCAATATCGTGTAAAAATGCTAAGGGAAAAATCGCAATCGTTATTAACAAGGAGATCGTGGTATCAATGAGACAGATCCATAATACGGTTGGTCCAATCGAAATTTTTCGTGGTAAATAAGCACCGTACATCATGATACTGCCAATACCAACACTCAAAGAAAAAAAAGCATCCGCCATCGCACTTAAAATCATATGCGGCGAAAAGTGATGAAATTCAGGTCGAAAAATATAAATCAAACTGGAGTAAAAATAAGGCGTGGTAATGGCATACATTACCAGTGCGATCAGAATGAGCATCATCAATGGAAAAAAAACATATAATACTGTTTGAATGCCTTTAGTTAAACCACGAATAATGATGATGGCCGTCACGGCCAATAGCAGTGAATAATAAAATAATAATTTAGTTGAATGCTGCTGAAGCTGATCAAATAAATGATTGATCACTTGCGGCGATTGCTGCACTAAAGAACCATCAATCGAATGGATAAAATAGTCTAGTGACCACGCGCCCACTACATTAAAGTAAGACAATATTAAGAATGAAGCGAGAATGCCAAAAATTCCCAGCCATTCCCAATTTTTATTCAAGCCATCATGAATAGCAACGTGCCGAATAGCATCGACCGGATTTTCTTTACCCCGCCGACCAATGACGATCTCCGCCATCATCAGTGGTATGCCAATAAAAATCACACATAACAAATAAGTTAAGACATAATCACCGCCACCGTATTGCCCCACTGTTGCCGGAAACTCCCAGATATTACCAATGCCGACAGAGGCGCTAGCCGCGGCAAAAATAAAGATCAGGCGTGATGACCATTGTTCTTTAAGTGACGATAAAGCATTGGACATTTAGAAACCTTATGTTACATGAAACTGGTGATCACGATAATAATGATCCCGAACGAGGTGATATAACGTAAAGTATAGAACCAAATATTAAAGACCATTGGCTTTAAATGCAACTCTGCCTGACTTTGACTGCGATTAAGGAACCAGGTAACAAAAATAGCTAATAATAAACCGCTCAGTGACAAGATGAAATGAGCGAGTACATAATCAATGAGTTCAAAAAAGTTACGATTGAAAATTTTGAACGCTGACCAGATATTAAAAGAAAATAGACTAAACAAACCAACAATCCATAATACTAAGCTAGCCAAAAGAGTGGCCCAGATACGGTTTAATGAGGTTCGTTTAATCAATAATGCGACGATCGGTTCTAATAAGCCGATGGTGGCGGTAATGCTAGCCATCGCCAGCATGAAAAAAAAGGCAGCGCTCATTAAACGGCCCCCGGGCAAAGCTGAAAAAGCGAGTGGTATACTTTTAAAAATGAGACTCGGTCCAATGGTGGGGTCAATTCCATGGGCAAACACGATTGGAAAAATAGCCAGTGCCGCTAAGAGTGCTACACTGACGTCAATAAATGTGATCCACAGTGCCATGCTACGAATGGATACTGTGCTCGGCAAATAAGCACCATACATCATAATGATACCCATTCCCACACCGAGGGAAAACAATGCTTCGTACATGGCGCTTAAAATAGTGTGTCTTGTGAATTGAAAGAAATTGGGACGAAATACGAAATCAAAACCGCTTTGAAAATAATGGTGCATTATGGAATAGATGATTAGACTGAGTAAGATCAAGATCATGAGCGGAAAAAAGATCAGTACAATTTTTTCAATGCCTTTATTTAAACCACGCATAATAACCAGGGCGGTAAAGACGATCATACCGCTGTAATACAGTAATAGTTTGCTAGGAGTGGAGATGAGAACATTAAAATGAGCCTCGAGTTTATCACTGCTGATATGCTGGAAAGTTCCATTAAGCGAGTTAATAATATAGTCAATTGTCCAGGCGCCAATGACATTGTAATAGGAGAAAATAAAAAATGCCGAAAAAATTCCCAGCCAGCCAACCCATTCCCAGTATTTGCTCAAGCCATTACTCAGTGCTAGATTGCGCATAGCATCCACGGGATTTTCTTGGCCACGACGGCCGATGACAATTTCTGCGATTAATAAGGGGAAGCCGACAAAAATAACACAAATTAAGTAGGTGATGACAAAATCGCCACCGCCATTTTCGCCAACCGAATAGGGGAATTTCCAGATATTACCCAGGCCAACCGAAGCACTGGCACAGGCAAAAATAAAGGTCCATTTTGATGACCATTTTTCAGTAAGACTCGAGATCCGAAATAACATATATTGAAAGCCCCCAATACATTATAATACAAAATAACTTTAAAATTGGATCGACTATGAAAATTGCTACTTATAAAATTGCTACTTGGAACGTCAACTCATTAAAGGCTCGCTTAGAGCATGTGTTGCAATGGTTGGAAGACAAGCGCCCTGATATATTGGCTTTACAAGAACTCAAAATGACCAATGAAAATTTTCCTTTGGCAGCGATCAATGACGCGGGTTATCAAGTCGCATTCTCGGGACAAAAAGCTTATAACGGTGTCGCGATTCTCAGTCGTGACGCGTTGACCGATATCGTACTTGATTTGCCTAATTATGACGATCCACAACGACGTGTTTTAGTTGCAACGCTCAATGGTATTAGGATCATAAATGTGTATGTGCCCAATGGTAGTAGCATTGATTCGGATAAATATGTGTATAAATTGGCGTGGCTAGAAAGTTTATATAAGTTTGTTGAAGTGCAATTGCAAGAATATAAAGATCTGATCGTGCTGGGTGATTTTAATATTGCTCCAGACGATCGCGATGTTTATGATCCAATTGCTTGGAAGGATCAGGTATTGGTGAGTCAGCCAGAACGTGCTGCCTTGCAAAAATTAATGGATCTGGGTTTAGTGGATACATTTCGCTTGTTTCATCAAGATCAACACTATTCTTGGTGGGATTATCGGCAGGCGGCTTTTCGTCGTAATATGGGTTTACGCATTGATCATATTCTGGCGAGTAGTGCATTAGCTAAACGTTGTACTGCTGCCGAGATTGATAAGACTCCCCGTAAATGGGAGCGACCTTCTGATCATGCACCCGTGATGGCAGAATTCTCAATGCCACAATCCTAATACCAGACCATAAATTAAAAATTGTACGATGTGATAAGCACCATCAATCAACAATAACATCACGCTGCGTCCGGAAAATAAATAATTGATACCAAAACACATGGTAACAAACAAGATCCCAATCGCCGCACCGGCATACAATGCTAGAATAAGTGAGGCATCGGGTCCGATTAAAATAGCAAATGCCCAAGCGCTGATGAAATAAAAAATAAATGAAACGATAAACACCACGGGTTTATGTCCCGCTTTCATTTTCTGGGGATCTGAATGTTTCGTCCAAAGCTTGCCAAATACTTTAGGCGAATACCAAATACCACCGACGATGAAAGCAGCTAGCGCCGCGGCAAGTACAGCTAAAAAATTGACTTCCATTATGTGACTCCTGTTATCTAGAATTTAATTGGCGGCGGTTACTATGACTTCCAAAGTCGCCGAATAAGCACCGCTCGGTATACCTGATAATTGATCGCTGTTAATACGGAGCTGCAGATCAGCATTTAACCCATTGGGACAATTTGGTTGCACGCTTGCTGAACTATTTTGTACTAATAATGGTCGATTAGGCGTTAATTGCTGGGCATTTTCGGGATTGGCCTGGGCACTCCACCATAATGTGATCGGTAATACATGACTAGCATTTTGTAGTTCATAATACGCACTATTATTACTATCAATCGTCACATTGTAATTATGTGTACTTTTCGAACTATATATACAGATACTTTCATTAGCCGTGTAGACAACATTGGCAGCTTTAGGATCCAATTGGACCACATTTAAATCGTGTAAGTTAGAAATTTCCGTCTCGGAAATAACACCCAGATGGACAATAGTCGGTGGACTGGCATCGGCCACTAGAGCAACACAGCTTAATAGAAGGATCAAAGATAATGTTTTCATAGTGCTCATTATATACTATCTCTCGTATCGATGACTATTCGCACGTCAGGGCACCTACCGCGTCAAAGGCTTCTTTGTCCTTTAATCTCGGTAAACGGATTGTACAACTGTTACCGTTTGCATAATAACCTTTAAGCTCATGGGTATCGTTAAATACTTCGGTTTGTAAATCGCCATTTCGTTCGGTCATCGCGGGTTCCACTGCGCCTGTTATCGGACGGAAGGCGAAGGGATAACCATTCGCTTGTAATACATTACCGTAAATGATGATTTTCTGTGCTGCATGCCAGGTTAAGGTGCGCATATTACCCCGATAGAGCGTGACTATTTGGGGTGATTGATCATAGTTATAGAATTTTTCAGAAATATCGCGAACACTGATCCGATACGTTGCAAAGGGTGCCAAGAAAATAGGTGTAGCATGATCAGTGCGAAGAATTTCAACTAATTGATCATTAACATATACTTCGAACAAGTCGTTTGGATGCGGGCTAGCGATATAGACAATCACACCGGTATCGCCTAATTGCGAGCCTCCTACGGCAGCACCCTCAGGATCATAAGCAAGATGAGTCGTCGCCATAGCAGAATATTGGATGTTACCAGGTGTTCCATTACCCGCAACGGTGTAATTCGTCGTCGCATCAACAATGCCATAGCGATCATTGAAATTCAGCGTAGAGCCGACATTTTGCGTATCTCGTTCAGCATGTGCTTGCGCACCCACTTGAAGACCTTCTTGGGCAGCATTGTAATTGCGCCAATAGACTCCAGCATCACCTAAAGCCGTCGTATCCGGTGCGCGATTATCAGCATGGCTGATTGAACGGTAGCCTGCATCAGCCGTTTGGATCCAATGCTCAGAGTTGAAATACACGTTAATTTGACCTAACACTTCTACATCATCTTGGGTTTTAGCACCGAATACATTTAAATTAACCGTGGTGCCCCCTCCTTGAAACAACGTCATCAGGAGAGTCGGGCCATAACTATACGTATCTGGAAATGTTTCTTGTTTGGAACGAGTTGCATTGAAGCCGATGGTAGCAATGCCTAATTGATAGCCTAGATTAGCACTTTCTTGAGTAGATGTTTCTTCAGATGCCACAAACGGATCCACATCATCATAATCGGTATTAGCAGGAATGATCGGAATAGCAGTTTTAATTGCGCCCCAGATCTGGCGGACCATGAAGGTCGATTGTAAGCCGCCAAAGTTAGATAAAGCTTGAATACCAAGACCTTTCGAATTATGACTCCCCGTCATGATCTGTGGACCAATTTGGAAACCATTACCTAAGAGAAACGCGCCAAGTGTGAAGAAATTTGAGTGTTTGCCTCCGGTAAAATCGGCATTGGCACCAAATATACTGGATAAACGGAAGTTCAAACCGGTTTCGTAAATAACCTGTTTCGAAAAAGTGGGGATCTGAGCGTTGTTAGTAAACAGATTATTTTGCAAATAACCCGCATCAAGATAATACTGCGGAAAGTTGGCGGGTGGGATCATTCCAGTTTTAGCAAAAAAACGAGTTTGTCGTGATAACACACCTTGATCGGTGCGAATTTCAATTAAGATTGGATAAGCACCGCTGGGTAATGCCGAGGTATCCAAGATCTGATTACCCATAGGATAACGTGCCGTGACGAACAAACGCCCGTCTTTATAAATATTTACGGTAGCTGCTTGGGGTAAAAAGATTTGTAATTGTGTACCATAATTGTTACTGGTATCTTGCACGGTATCCAGCGTGGTACCAATGGATGCCCCTAAGATATTTTGACCGCTCACGAAAGTATTCCCCGGTGTATTAAACATACCCCCTTGATAGAGCCAATCACCATTATAAACAGCGCCATTAAACTGATTGAGATAGAGTTCTTGCTGAGTGGGGTCATTCAGACTATTACCGTACGCAACATCGGCATTTAAACGGCTATTACCGTAGGCGAGTACGTTATTGCTAATAATATTGCTGCTTTGCGAATTGTGTTGCGGCATATTAATGCCCGAAGTAGCAGCACTTAAGCTATTTATGTAAGAAAAACCAGCATCAGAATTGGGCAGCAAACCTGCGCCTTGCTGAGGAGTGGCTAGATAACTCGGGTTAACGAAAAGATTTACCCGGAAATTTTCTGGATTTAAAATCACACCTGCGATGTCAGGCATTAAAGTATTACACGTCGTGTTTAACGTTCCTTGCATGCAAACTAATTCTGAATGATTCGGTAAGTTTCCGGTAAACGCGGTTATGACACTTTCTTTATTTTTAAGATCAGGAATGAGTGCTACCACAGTACGGGGATCACGAAAACGAATGGTATTATCATTAAAAGTAGCCATGGTGGTACCAATGGGTTTACCACCATAATAAAGATCGACCATGGTTGTGGTATTTTGGCTGAGATTTTCAAAACCACGAGGAATGCCGGTAACAATAGTGTCATCATTGCTTGCTACACTTTTGGGGCGCGCAGCATACCCACAGCCAACGGTGATAAGAAGAAGAAATGTAAGTAGGTACCTTAGCACGTAAGTGCTAAGCTGCTTACTCGAGCTTAATTGCGGTTGCATATTTTTGTTTAAGACTTTATTTAGATTGTAAAGTTTGAGAGTTATCAAGATAACTTTCATGGTATGTCACCGAAGTAGTATAGGGTAATTCTTGCTCCCAGACCTGTGCTGCATAAATCCGTTTAGGCGGTAATTCTTGGCAATTTTTACCCTTTAGATCACACTGCTTTCCATTCGATAAGATCACATTAGTATTACCCGTATTTTTGACAATCAACGTTTTGTCTTGGCGTTCCATACTCACAGCGACGTTTAATTTGGAAGGTCGTTGAATAACCACGACACCATAGCCAACTAAAATTTTAATACCAATCTCATTGGTCTTGTTTGGTAATAACAGATCGCCTACCGTTGGTTGAACATCGACACGATATAAACGGTCGGTCACATCTGCCTTTTGGGTAAATACTAGGCGAATTAGTTTATATTTATGAGGAGAAATTTTCATGATCCGTGGCGAAACCAGCAAACCTAGTTTGCTGGGATCATTGATGACTAATAGTTTTTCTTCTGGAGTTCCCGGATTAGTAATCAATTTAGGCGTGATTTTTACATAAGCAACTTCATCGCCAACATTGGTAACACGGATATCTTGAGGATTGATTTTATCACCGACTACATCAATGAGAATAGGCGCTACTTCGATCTCAGCAAAAGCGATTGAAGTGGCTAAAAAACAAGTGGCCAACGCAACAATAAACCCAATAAAAATTTTACGCATGAGAGATCCCTAAGGTACATTAAGTAGGAGCTGTAACAATCAATGACAGAGTATCTGTAAACGTACCGGCGTGAATACCATTAGCATTAGGGATGTTAATTTCCAACGTTGCATTAGTTCCACCATCACACGTGGTACTATCTGAACCAAGTTGTCCTTGCAAAGC